>NZ_JBMPZU010000059.1:0-81376 GCF_049463095.1 Neobacillus sp. 19
CTATGGCCAATAAAGAAATCAACAGCAATGTGAAAGACTTTTTCTTCATAAGCTTTTTTTACCCCCTAAAGTATATTTTTTTATCATAAATGCCGCAAATCACTTGTTATATAAGTGACATGCCACAAAATGACCATGTAGGTCGTGTTCCGCAGGCCTGGCCGTTTTACAAATGTCCATGACCTGACCGCATCGTGTATGGAATGCACAGCCTGAGGGCGGATTTGCCGGACTTGGCAGCTCCCCTTCTATTAAAATAGTTTTCTTCTTTATATCGGGATCTGGCACTGGTACTGCCGAAAGAAGTGCTTTTGTATATGGATGCATTGGATTTTCATAGAGTTCCTCACTATCAGCTAATTCTATTAATCTGCCTAAGTACATCACGCCGACACGATCACTGATATGTCGTACCACACCTAAATCATGAGCGATAAATATGTAGGTAAGCTGGAATTCTCTTTGAATGTCTTTCATGAGGTTAAGAACCTGTGCCTGAATCGAAACGTCGAGAGCTGAAACGGGCTCATCAGCAATGATTAACTTCGGTTTTGTCATCAATGCTTTTGCAATCCCAATTCGCTGGCGCTGCCCGCCGCTGAATTGATGAGGATACCTCTTGGCGTGATAGCTGCTGAGGCCCACAACCTCAAGCATTTCTCTTACCTGCTTCCGACGAGTTTCTTTCGTACCGATTCCATGGACAATGAGGGGTTCTTCTAAAATTTGTTCGACAGAGTGCCTCGGATTTAAAGATGCATATGGATCCTGAAACACCATTTGAATATCTCTACGCGTTTTTCTTAGTTCAGATTTCGACAAACTGGTAATCTCTTTATCTTCAAAAATAATTCTTCCATCGCTCGCCTCTATCAAACGCATGAGCAGACGCCCTGTTGTTGACTTGCCGCAGCCGCTTTCACCGACAATCCCCAAGGTTTCTCCTTTTTTTACATAAAAAGAAACATCATCGACCGCTTTAACTTCTCCTTGTTTCTTTCCTAAAAGACCGCCTGTAATCGGAAAATATTTTTTCAGCCCGTTTACCTCAAGAAGTAACTCCGACATGTTTGTCACTCCCCTCCTTCAATGTATGTAGGAAACAGCGCACTTCATGTCCGTCTTTTTCCGTTTTAGCTAACTCAGGGGCTTGTTCATGGCATGGACCAAAGACCTCGGCACATCTTGCCGCAAACCGGCAGCCCTTTAAAACCGTTCCAGGTGCAGGGACTGTTCCCGGGATACTATACAGTCGATCTTTTTTTCCGCGCAGGTCTGGCACAGACTTTAGAAGTCCCTTTGTATACGGATGCTGTGGATCCTTTAAGATTTTTCGGACATCGCCCTGTTCTACAATTTGGCCTGAATACATGACAATCACCCGTTCACAAATTTCCGCAACAACACCTAAATCGTGTGTAATCAGAATGATGGACGTATTTGTTTTTTTGTTTAAATCTCTCATTAAAGCAAGGATCTGTGCCTGAATTGTCACATCAAGCGCCGTTGTTGGCTCATCCGCAATCAGCACCTTCGGATTGCAAGCCATCGCCATTGCAATCATTACCCGCTGCCTCATTCCGCCTGACAACTGGTGGGGGTGCTCTTTAAGAATCCCCTCTGCCCTCGGGATTCCTACTAATTTTAATAATTCGATGCTGCGCAACTTCGCTTGTGACTTTGATAGGCTGGTATGTAATCGGATGGCTTCCATAAGCTGATTTCCAATCGTAAACAAAGGGTTCAATGAGGTCATTGGCTCTTGGAAAATCATTGAAATCTGATTTCCGCGGATTTTTCGCCATTCCTTTTCAGTGATATTTGTCAGATCTTTTCCTTCAAAAGTAATTTCACCGTTTGCAATTTTTCCTGGCGGTGTGGGAATCAGTCCCATTGCAGCTAAAGATGTGACACTTTTACCGCTTCCGGATTCACCGACAATCCCAAGAATTTCTCCCTCTTGCAATTCAAAGCTGATGCCATCCACCGCGGGCACAAATTTCTTCCCCGATTGAAACGTTACCTTTAAATCCTTTATACAAAGAATCGGCTCTTTATTCACATTTACACCTACTTTAGCTATTCTATTAATTACTCAACAGGAGACTGTTCATGATATTTTAATTTAATGAATTTTATGACTATTATGGCATACATGAGATCGGGGATTTTGTCGAAATTTGGAATTATATTAAAAAAGTGCCTGACAGAATTCGAGGTTTACCGCGAATAATGTCAGACACTAAATGATTATTTCATTGTCCCAGTAAAAATATGAATCGCATCTCTTAAAAATTCTGCCGTGCCAGGCTGGTCTTTATCATAATAAGCTGTAAATCTTTCATCATCGACATACATTTGTGCAAGCCCCGCATGGGCTTCCTTGCTGTATTGGTTCCAATAATACATAAGCCATTGTTTATGCAGGTTAGCGGTCTTTTGAGCTAACTCCCCCGATGGATCTCCAGTTTTAAAAGCAGCGGCTAATGTTTGTGTTACTTGTTCGGCTAATGCTGTTACCTCATCATGCTGCTCCTGTGTCATATTCATAACCTTTTTATTGGATGCATCGACTGTACCGTTGCCGTATTTTTCACGAATTTCTTTGCCATACTTTTTTTCGTTATCGTCAATCATTTTTCTCTTAAAGCCTTCAAACTTCTCTTTATTAGACATGTTTATTCTCCCTTCTGTTAAGGCAATGGTTTTATCTACATTGGCAATTAATAACTCTAATTGCTCCTTTTTTTCGAGGAGTTTTACACGATGCTCTCTTAGTGCAGCAGCGCCATCAAAGGATGGGGAAGTAACAATCTCCTTTATGCTGTCTAAACTCACACCCAGCTCCCGGTAAAATAGGATTTGCTGCAGGCGATCCACCTCTGCCAGGCCATAAATCCGATATCCTGACGAATTGATTCTTGCCGGCTTAAGAATATCAATCTCATCATAATACCTAAGTGTCCTGGTGCTGACCCCTGCTAACTGTGCCAGCTTTTGCACTGTATACTCCATCTGATCACCCCCTCAACTAAAACAATACACCTTTACGCAACGTCAAAGTCAAACACTATTTTGCCCAATTTTCACATGGCGCTGACACCATTTCAAGACAAGTTCAAGTGATGTTTGTCCCGCCTCCGGCATACAGTTTATTAAAAGGGGGATTGACATGCATACTTCTTTATCCACGATTAAACTGATTCGGTATGTGGTGGCGTATGTTTTTATAATATCTGGATTGATGAAATTAATCAGTACGGAGTTAGCTCAAGTATTTCTTAATTTAGGACTTCCCTATCCCCACATATTGTTAAATGTAGTCATTATACTAGAGATAGGCTGCGGGATCTTAATTTTAGGAAATAAGGCGGTAAAAAATGCGGTGATTCCTCTAATCGCCATCATGATTGCTGCCCTTCTATTAACAAAGCTGCCAGTTCTAAAAACCGGCGTATTCCAATTTGCCTTCAACGCCAGATTAGACATCGTTATGTTGGCACTGCTTGTTATTTTATACAACCGATCACTGAAATAACTTAGAGGATGTCTCAAATGGATTCCCCCAAAGAGACATTCTCTTTTTTCTTAGATAATTATGATAAGATACAAATAGTAATGGGGGAATGAACATGAACCTAAAAGAAAAAGTAAAGAATCTTCCCTTAACACCTGGTGTTTATTTGATGGAAGATGCCCGGGGCAACATTATTTATATAGGGAAGGCAAAAAATCTTAAGAATCGGGTAAGGTCATACTTTCAAAATTCAAAAACACCTTCCCAAAAGCTAAAAAAGCTTAAAGCAAACATTGCCGATTTTACATACATCCTATTGGATACAGAATTTGAAGCCTTTATGCTAGAATGTAAATTGATAAGAGAAAAAAAGCCCATTTTTAATAGAATGATGAAAAACCCGCAGACCTACAGCTACATTAGGATTCAAACGGATGGAAATTCCCCTAGGTTTGAAATGGCCGATAGGATTGAAGAAAATAGTAGTTTGTACTTCGGCCCCTTTACAAGTAAACACAGGGTGGAAAAAGCAGTCGAGGGAATAAAAGAGTTCTTTCAAATCAGCTGCAGTAACCCAACGAGTAAGAATACCCCTTGTTTAAATTATTCCCTCGGCTTATGTATCGGAATATGCTTCAGGGAATCCGCAAAGGTACAGTATAAAATGATTTTGAACAAAATCATCGATTTACTTAACGGCACAGACGTAAGTCTTCTGAAAGAAATAAAACAACGTATGACCGAAGCATCCTTGAAATTTGACTTTGAAACTGCTGCAAAATACAGAGACAATTTAAATGCGATACACTCCCTTATCTATAAAGAAGCAGTGATTGAATTTACGGAAGCGAATAAAAATATTGCCATCATAGAATCCCTTGATGACCATATTTACAAACTCTTCCTTATAAAGGGGAACAAAATCCTATTTAGTGAAAAATATAATACAGAGAAACTAAACATGGAGCAGATTGTCAACGCAGCAAAAACAAACCTATCAATTTATTTTACTGCCGACCCGGTTACCCCAATTGAAGTTAGCAGGGATGATATCGATGAAGCGCAGATTATCTATAGCTATTTAAAAAGTAACAACTGTCATTATCTTATTATTCCTGATCATTGGATTGGGACCAATCACATCACCAAAATGGACAATTTCCTTGCTAATACGTTTAGGATGACGCGAACCATGCAGGACACTTCTGTCAAAAAGCCCTCGGTGCAATAGTTGACCGAGGGTTTTTCATGCACTATTTTTTAACGGCATCTGGCCCAAAATTGAACTCTCTATCAATCTCTTAATGTGAATAATCCCCAAAATCAGAATACATTTACTATTTTAAAAAAACTTTCTTTTATCCTACTAACTCTATATTATATTGAATTAACAATATTTTTAAACATGCATAGCTAATTTTCCAAAAATAGTTTTTGACAATTCAAACACATAAAAAGTATTATAGAATAACAAAAGGAGGTTGTCTAATGTCAAACATAAATAGGCAGAAAATTGTGGATAGTGTGCCGCAAACAGGATTTTTCGGACATCCTAAAGGACTATTTACTCTTTTCTTTACAGAATTTTGGGAGCGTTTCTCGTATTATGGAATGAGAGCAATCCTCGTTTTCTACATGTATTATGAGGTCTCCAAGGGCGGATTGGGGATGGACAAAACACTCGCACTTTCGATCATGTCCATTTACGGTTCCCTTGTTTATATGTCCGGTATCATCGGCGGCTGGTTAGCTGACCGAGTTTTCGGTACGTCGAAAGCCGTGTTTTATGGCGGCATATTGATTATGTTTGGCCACATTGTTCTAGCGATTCCTGGAAGTATAACCATGTTCTTCATTTCCATGGTATTAATTGTCCTTGGTACAGGATTACTTAAGCCAAACGTTTCGAGCGTTGTTGGAGAATTGTACAGTGAACAAGACAATCGTCGCGACGCTGGTTTTACCATTTTTGTTATGGGAATTAACATGGGGGCATTTATCTCTCCGCTACTTGTTGGAGCAGTAATGGACTATAGCTTCCACATTGGATTTGGTATTGCGGCTGTTGGTATGTTTTTGGGACTTGTCATCTTTATTTTAACAAAGAAGAAAAACCTTGGCCTTGCCGGAACAATTGTGGCCAACCCAATGTCACCAGCTGAAAAGAAAAAAGTCTTTACTATTTTTGGGTTAAGCGTTGTTGTTATTGCTATTATTTGTGCAATTTTAATTCCACAGGGACTTTTAACGTTTAAAAGTTTCGTAAATTTAGTTACAATTCTTGGTGTTTTGATTCCAACGATATATTTCGTTGTCATGTACCGCAGTCCTAAAACAACAGCTGTTGAACGTTCTCGTATTATAGCCTATATTCCGCTATTTATTGCATCAGTTATGTTTTGGTCGATTCAAGAACAAGGCTCAACCATTCTTGCCAATTACGCTGATGAACGCACACAATTAGACTTTGCTGGAATTCATATTTCGCCTGCGTGGTTCCAGTCATTAAACCCATTATTTATTATTATTTTTGCACCTATATTTGCATGGATGTGGGTAAAATTAGGGAAGCGTCAGCCATCGATTCCACAAAAGTTTTCTTTCGCTCTGTTTTTCGCCGGGATCTCATTCCTAGTCATTCTGCTGCCTGCTTACTTTGGCGGTCCAGATGCAATGGTGAATCCATTATGGCTAGTACTTAGCTATTTAATTTGTGTATTTGGTGAATTAAGCTTATCACCTGTAGGTTTATCCGCTACAACTAAGTTAGCGCCAGCTGCCTTCTCAGCACAAACGATGAGTTTATGGTTCTTATCAAATGCTGCAGCACAAGCACTAAACGCCCAAGTTGTTAGATTTTATACACCTGAAACCGAAATGGTTTACTTTGGTGTCATCGGTGGAGCTTCCATCGTACTAGGTATTATCCTTTTAATGCTCTCACCAAAAATTCAAGGGTACATGAAAGGTGTAAGGTAATAAAAAAAGGTGCATTCCTTCCAACACATTCAAACGTGTTAGGAGGAAATGCACCTTTTTATTATCGATTTAACAAATGCTTTACGGAATAAATCGGATGATACAGCATCATCCAAGGACCTGAATAACGCATTACTACCTTCATTTTTTGGCGGTATTTTAGCTTATAACAGTGGACTTTACAGTTAGAACAGGCGGTCTTCTCCTCGCCAAAACGGCAGAATGAGAGTCTTAATAAGGCATAGGTTTTAAGTTCCTGACAGTCTTTACAAAGTCCGTCACGATGATGATTCCTTCGGCAATAAAGTTCGATCATTTCCTTGACAATTTCTTTTTCCTTTTGGACATTCGGGCCAGTATTTGGTTCTATTAATCGTGCCTTCATGTTAGTAAACCTCCTTTAGATTTACTAAAAATCACCTTCATACTTTAACCATATCATAGAAAACTTCTATATTAACGGCAGATAAATTACAAAATTAGAACAATTACTGACTTGTTTTTCACGAAGCTACTTCCTTTTGAAGGGGCTTATTTCTGCCTAGCTCCGGATGAGCCTTCCTTACAACCGAGGGCCTTGCTAGAATAAGTGTCACCGCAACAAACAAAGTGGCAGATACCAGTAGAATCCATTGAGCAGGAAAAACATCATAGAGGAATCCATACAGCACCATTCCTAAAGGCATCAAAGCCATTGACATCGTTTCAAGTATCGAAAAAACCCTGCCTTTATAGTCATCGTCAATTTGCTTTTGCATCATCACCATTATGGGGGTATTAACGGTGATAACCAATGCTCCAAGACTGAACATGATCACCAGATAATAAACAAAAATAGAGTTAGCAGATAAATTCATCAATAACGGACCGGCAACTGCTCCCATGATGACTCCCATTCCAATGATAGCCTGTTTTGAGATCAGAAGCGGATACTTTACTTCCTTTCTAATCGAAAAATAAATTGAAAGCAGCAGCATACCAATGGCAAATGCTCCTTGGGTAAACCCAAAACGCTGTGAAGCCATTTTCATTTTTTCAATCAAGATAAACGAATAACCAACTTCAAATGCGCCAAAGAGAAAATTAATTAACAGAGATATCCAGATAATTGTCATAAGCAGCGGCTGCAGTTTTAAATAGGAAATCCCAGCCTTCATATTTTGCCACATGGATTCTTTCGGTTCCCCTTCAACCTCTTCTTTTCGGTGGGCAAACAAGTTAAAATTCATGGTTGATTCCAAGAAAACAGCTAAACAGGAAGCTGCGATATACATGATTAAAAAAACAGGCATGGAAACCGCACCATATAGAAGCCCTCCTACAGCTGGACTGGCAATGGCTGCAAAGGAAATCGACATTTGATTTAATGACATCGCTTTTTGAATTCGATCTTTATCGACAAGCCCAGTGATGGATGAAGTAAACGCAACTCCAGAAAACATAGATGTAAGAGATAATATGCAGGAAGTAGTATAGATAGCGGTGAGAGAAAGTCCTGATGTTAAAGTAACCACTAACAGAGTGGCGATAGCTGCGGTCGTAGCAATTTGTGCCGTGATTGCAATCATTTTTCGCGAATATTTATCCGCGATATAACCGGCAAAAGGGGCTGCAAGGGTTCGCGGCAATATATTACAAATCAAGTTCGCAGCAAAACTTGTTGCCGACCCCGTCAATTGTAAAATATAAAAACTGACAGCAAAAGAATATACCTGGGCCCCAAAAGAGGAAATGAGCTTACTGATTGTGAACGTCCACAGATGATACGTCGCTTTTTTCAGCTTTTTACGTTCTTCCATAAAAACCCCACCTCAAAAGTTTAATCTTATTAAACAAATAATAACATGGAAGCCTCTTCCATTGCAAGCAAAAGTTTAATATAATTAAACACGAGAAAAGCGCAAGCGCCCTGGTCAGCGGCGTATGGCCTAGAGCGCTCCAACTGAGATAAAGGAAACACGAAGAGCCGGAGGCGATTCGATGTTGACTTATCGTAGGGCGGTGCGCGAAGGACACTAGCCGCTAGGGCGCTGGAGCTAGACAATTCTTGAAGTAGAAAATTTATACTATATTATCTATAAATAAATATCTTAAAGGGAGCCAATTTCTATGTTGGGTGAACGAATACGTGAAATGAGGAAAAGGAAAAAAATGACGCTAGAGGTGCTAGCGGGTAAAGAGCTTACAAAGGGCATGCTAAGCCTCATAGAGAACAATAAGGCTAAGCCATCTATGGAAAGCTTAGCTTATATTGCTGAGCGCCTTGAAGTTGAAATTGGAGATCTTTTAGATGAGGTAAGTACACAAGAAATAAGGGAGATTCTTGAAAAATCGGAGAAGCTTTATAATCTGGAATCCGAAACGGATAAATATAAACAACTTATCGGCCTGATTGAACCCTATATTGATAAACTTAGTCAAGGATATGAGTCGGCACGATTATTAGATTTATATAGCCGCAGTCTTTATCATGAAAAAGTGGATGGATGGCGAAATTTTTCAAGTCGTTCCGCACAAATGTATGATGAAATGAATCTTACCGCTAAACGAGCAAACATCAGCATCTTCTGGGCTATGGAGAAATTTACCGAGCATGATTATACAGAATCATTAACTATTCTGCTGAGAGAACGTGCTGAAATTGAGAAAAGCCATGTCTATATTGATCCG
Source organism: Neobacillus sp. 19 (assembly GCF_049463095.1). NCBI lineage: Bacteria > Bacillati > Bacillota > Bacilli > Caryophanales > Bacillaceae > Neobacillus > Neobacillus sp. 19. The sequence continues at coordinate 9,167 of NZ_JBMPZU010000059.1, forward strand.
ATGACTCGAGTTGACCTCGACTATAATGAGGCAATCTTGTATTTTGCTGTCGGTGATTCTGACTCAGCCACAAAGGTTATGGAAAGTGCCATACAGTTTTCCAAAGAGCATCGAATATTTTATCGGATTAATGATCTATACAGGCTCGCTGTAGCACACGCACTGATGAGCCATGATGAGGAAAGGAAGGACCATTATTCCACAAAATTAAGGCAATATGGGGAATTTGCTGAGGACATGTGGTCTACGCTATTTCATGATCTTTTTCAGATCATGTCGCTTATTAATGAAAAGCAGGATTATGAAATGGCAATTGAAAAAATTGACCGGTATTTAGCTGATCCGAAAATAACGGAGGTTTATGAAATTTGGTTTCTTCTTGAAAAGGGAAAGGCATTGTATGGTCTCGAACATTTTAACGATGCCCTTACTTATCTCGAGAAAGTAAACGTTCCTTCCTGGGCCCATCACCCATATGATTTGTCACTACTTTATGTGGCTGATTCATATAAAGCCCTATGTCAGCTTGAACTTGGAAATAAGGATACGGCGGTGCAATTTGCTGAACTTGCGGTAAAAAATTATATGCCGCTCACACATACTCCATACAAAGATTTTGCCAATGAAACATACAAAAGAATCAGAGAAACGATAGAATAACCCCAAAATATCAATTAATAGAAGAAGAGCCCAATTCATCTGGATTGTGCTCTTACCTTTTATACTACTCTTCATTCAATTCATCAATCAGTTGTTTCGTCCTCTTTGCATTCCCTTCAGCAAAGTTTTCGAGACGATCCTTTAGTTCATTATCGTCGTGAATCCGCTCCGCGGTAATCAGATATGTCCGCATTAAATCTTCTTCGATTTCGATTGAATTTTTCAAAACTTCTTCCAGTTTGTCTTTTTCTTCTTTATTCTTTCCATTAAACTTATTTAATCCCATCGGAAGGGCCTCCTTTTTACCATTTTATCTTCTAATTCCCTTTATGCAGACGACGATATGGTATTAAAGTTCCCCTGTCTCATTGAGTTTAAACTTTGGATTATTATTCATATTGGGATTTATCAACAAAGGCGGTGTATAACAAATAGATCACAATACAGATGGCCGTCGTCACAAATCCCCAGCCAAGAGTGATTTGCTCGATGAGAAGGTAGTTGTTGCATAATTGCACAGGCGTTTCAATATATAACCATCCCATCGCCGTAAACAACGCGATAAAAAAATAAAAAATAAGATTCTTTCCGATAGGCTTAAGTTTCTTCCAACTATCCCTAAGAGGGATTCCAGCTAAGATTGGTAAACTAACAAATTTAAAGACTTCCATACCCAGTGATGTTAAGGCATCATCCATTGCCCTTGGGATCGTCCAATACAACACCATAATGATAAATAATAAAATTCCCGGAACTCCGTTGCTGTTCCATTTTTCAAAAAAATGAGGAAAACGAAGTTGAAAAAATTGTGCCATTAAAAATCCTGCAAACACTAATATCGGCATTTGCATATGCATGTGAATGATCATAACGGATTCCATTAAATTTGCGACCGGAGGAATCGCGAGGAAAAGGATGATTAGTAAGCCATATATCAGCTGCTTCATGATTACTCACCCGCTCCCCTTTCAAGAATACCTGTCAGTTTATTGGCAGCCTCATCCGTTTTTTTATAATCCATCACATTCATGAGTGTTCCATCTTTATCAACTAAATAAAACGCTGAATTATGTGAAAAATTTCCACTATCATCCGGGATGACAATGACGCCAAACTCTTTTAAAAGTGAATCCAATTCAGCTTTATTCTTAATTCTTGCCATCCGCCATGTTTCACCATCACTGTTAAAATAGGTTCGGTATTTTTCTAATGTGGCCGGGTCGTCTCTGTCAGGATCAAAGCTGATGCTTAAAAAGACAATATCTTCGCCGATATATTTGCTTGGTATCTTACCATAAACTTTTGACATATTCATCTCCAATTGCGGGCAAACGGACATGCAAGAAGTATAAAGAAACGTAATAAATACATATTTGCCTTTAAATTCAGAAATGGAATAATTCCGCCCTTTGCTATCCTCTAAGGTTACATGAGGAAATTGTGGCTTATCATCGATTAGTTTATTGACCCGCGCTGTTTCTGCTGTAAAGGCCTGGAAGCCATCGGTTCCGAAATAGAACAGCGTACCTCCGAATAAGATAACAAGCAAACATGCAAAAGTAGTATGCCAATCTTTGATCATGAAGATCACTTCCCAAATCTTTTATTTTACAGTTTTCGAAGCATAAAGAGATAGCCCAACTTAAGAGCTATCTCTTTTTTAAATCAAATCACCATGTTTTAAATGGCGGTGAGCCTGGAGGTGCATTCACTATGAATTCTGATAACGGGATAACATATGCCATCGCAACAACCAATAACATAATCACAATCCACATGCCCCAACGCTCTGTCCAAAATGGGGTTTTTGTTGCGTTTTCCTCTTCTTCCGCAATCGGGAATTCTGTTTCCCCTTTTGGTGCGAAGAACATCATATTGATGACTGCATACACTTGAAGAAGCACACCGATAATTAATAATGTTCCCCCAACAGCTAAGCACATTAAATAGGGATTCCAGCTTAACGCAGTTGCATGGTCTCCGTAAGTTGTAAATGAAGTTCTACGTGGTGAACCTAGTAAGCCTACCCAGTGCATTGCTCCTGACATAAAGATCATGCCAATTGTCCAAATCCATGTTTGGATCACACCTAAACGATTGATTTGTGGTGTTAAAACACGTTTTGAGATATATGGAACTAACCAATAACTAATGCCGAAGAATGTCATGACAACAGACATACCTAGCGTTAAATGGAAGTGTCCAACAATCCACATGGTATTGTGAACAACTTGGTCTAGTTGGTTTGTGCTTTGCGCAATACCGCCGGCACCAGCAGGAATGAAGGCAATCATTGCAATCATTGGAGCTAAGAAACGAACATCGCCCCAAGGCATTTTTTTATACCAGCCAATAAGTCCTTTTCCACCTTGTTTTCTTGTAGTCCGTTCAAATACAGCAAACATTGCCCACGCTGTCATTAATGAAGGGAAGCCAATCGCTAAGCTCATAAATACGTGCATAAATTTAACAGATGGTGAAATTCCCGGGTCAACAATTTGGTGATGGAATCCACCTGTAATATTCATGACAACTAAGGCAATAATGACAACACGAGTTAATGTATCACTCCAGCGTTTGCCACCGATAATTCTTGGTACAATAACATACCATGCTGAAACAGCTGTTAAATACCAGATATTAACTAACGTATGGCCAAAAGCCCAGAATAATGTACGAGCAACCATTACGTTGATTGTCTCAACCCAGCCGAATGACCAAGGAATAATCATTACGATAACTTCTACCGCTACTGGTACAGAACCGAAAAATAATAGTACAAATACACCAGTCGCAAAGTAAGAAAGGATCGGAACATGCTGTCCTTTATGTTTCTTTCTCCAATCAGCGACGTTAATAAATGCGCCAAACGCACACATCCAAACACCTACGACAATTAATGCTAACCCAATATAGAACATTGGTGCAGCTGCCATTGGCGGATAGAAAGTATACATAACAGAAGCATCACCCATGATAATTGGGATGACTGCTAAAACAAATCCGACAATCTTTAATCCAAAGCCAACCCAGGCCATCTTTCTTACTTTTGGAAGCAAACCGCCTAGTGTGTGTGACATTCCAGCATAAAAATATCCAATTGTAAAGAAAGCAGTTAATACAACAACTAATATTAATCCATGTGCAGTAAGAACCTGATAGTAATTAATCCATGATGGCAATTCCAGCAGGCCGGCACGGTTTAGTCCTTGCAAAAGTCCTAAAATCCCGCCAACAAGCAGGGCCATAAATGCGACAAATATATATGATTTCGTTAATTTTGCATCCTCATTGCTGATCCCCATCGCCTTAATCGCTTTATCTTTCAATGTATGAGATTTTGCCGTTTGCATGTTGCTTCCCCCCTTTATTTAACCGTAATCGTAGTACTCATCATTTGGTGTCCGGCACCGCAATATTCATTACATAACACTAAATAGGAACCAGGCTTATCAAATTTTTGCGTAATCTTTTGAATATGCCCCGGCATGACCATCGCATTTAGGTTTGTTTCAGCCACTTCGAACCCATGGACAACATCTTTAGAAGTTAAGATAAAATGGACGGTAGATCCGGCAGGCACTTCAATATTACCTGGATTAAAACTAAAGATTTGCAATGTCATAACGACTTCATATTCATTTTCACCAATCTTTGTAATTCCCGGCTTATCAAATGGTGCTGTTTGATCTACTTTTTGCGGATCTATTATTTCTTTATTACTTGGCGGCTCCATATCGTACGCGAAGGCTTGGTAACCAGTTATAAACATAAAAATCATTATCATTCCAAAACTTAAGGTCAGCCATATCTTTTCATCCAGATGCATCTTCATTTCTTTTCCCCCCTATAATCTCGTCATAAATAGCCCGTATAACAGTAAATACGTAAGAAGAATGACTACCCCTACTACACCCACGGAAATCCAGGTTCCTTTAAGCGGAGCTTCGTGTGCTTCATTTTTTTTGTTACCCTTTGTAGCTGCCATCCTATTTCATCCCCCTTAAATTCTTTATACTTACATCATAGTTGCGAACCGTTATCAACGAAGTGAACTGAATCACGGGAAAGAATAAAATTTAATAGAAAAAATGGATTGCTTATTATTTCAATTTCATTAAGACTTCCGCATGAACTTATTTATTAACTCTTCAAAAAGCACTATTATCACAGTCTTAACCTTTTTAGTAAGATTTTTTATTATGGTAAAATAGATTTTCAACAACGAATAATGGGCAAGAAAGAAAAATGACAAATTTGTGAACAGATAAGTTTTTTAAGAAAAAAAAGCTGTCCCCATGTATGGCAATTTGCTTGCATACGTAGGAGACAGCTTTTTTATTGTTTTTAACTAAATACAGGTAATGTCACAATAACCATCATCAGAAACATAATGGTTATATAGTTGACCGAATAAAGAAAATTCACGTGGGCCCATTTAAGATCATTTTTCGTGAAAAATCCGTATATACTTACAACCAGCCAGCCAATATTAAGCAGCGTGGCGAGTATAACAAACGTTGTCCCAAGCGGGGCCAGATAAAAAGGTAATGGCAATAAACAGGCAACATACACCGCCATTTGCCGCTTCGTCATCGCTAAGCCGTACACAACTGGAAGCATGGCAACCCCTGCCGCTTTATATTCATCGTATTTCTTGATGGCTATCGCGAAGGTATGCGGCATTTGAAAAATAAACAAAATGAGTGCGAGCATAATCGGGATCATATGAAAGCCTGATTCTATCGCCGTCCAGCCAATTAAAGGTGTAACAGCACCGGATACACTTCCGATTACGGTATTAAGTGTATATCTGCGTTTTGACCACATCGTATATAAGATTACATAGGTAAACCATCCGATGAACCCATAAATAGCAGCCTCAACGGTTATGAACAGTAAAAGAATAAATCCAAGAATAGACAGAGCTATTCCTAAAGTTAAAACCGTTTTAAGCGAAAAATGCCCCGTTACCGTAGGTCGATTCTTCGTTCTATCCATAACAGTGTCAATATCCACATCGTACCAGTTATTGATCACGAGTGCCCCTGCCATAACAAGCGTACTGCCAATAATCGTGAGCAAAAACAAATCCCAGTAATCATTAAAAGAAGCTCCGGTAAAATAAAGAGCTAACCAAAATCCTGTAAACACAGGCAAAACGTTTGCTATTAATACCGGCGCTTTAAAAAGTGACCGTAAATCAGAAAATAAAGTAGAATTCGCCAAAGCAGCTCCCCCACCATTTTGTGGAGCAGCAATGCTATTCTTATTCATCTGAAATCCTCTCCTAAAAATGGATAAAATAATTCTTTATTTAGAGTATCAATTTTTCCTCTCTATATAATAACACATTCCGGCACCGAAAAAAGGAATCAACCCTGTATATCTTAATAGTGGGTCGATTCCTAAACTGGAATATTATTCACCTTCAACTGTAACTATATTATTTTAAGAACTTAGCAATAGCACCGACAGCGATCACCACGATAAAAGCACCGATCAGAGCGGGAACCAATGAAAAGCCCGCTAACATAGGACCCCATGCCCCAAATAAATATTCACCAATCCAAGCCCCAATGAAACCAGCAACGATAGCCCCAGCCCAGCTTCCAGGCATCTTAACAGGTGCCAGTTTTTCCGCAACAATACCAATTATCATCGCGATAATAACTGTAATAATAAACGTAACTAAACTCATCATATAAACTCCTTTTTACCAGCATATTCGAACCTTGTCCTAAATGTTCAAAAGTAAAAAGGAATCCGCACCACAAAATAATCGATAAGATGCTAAGCAAACGCTTAGTATCTATACCACATGAAACTCACCAAGGATATAATCTTAATGATCGCGGTTCACTATATAATTCAATAAATGCTTTAAAAAAGTAGTATTACGCGGCACTTCCCTGAAGTGTTTCCATAGCAAAACAGTAATGGTCCCACATCTCTTTTCTAGCACCATCTGCCCCAAGAATTGACACAAACGTCGAATTGTTGTTTTCTGCGTCTTTTCCAATGGGCTTTCCAATCAGGCTTTGGTCTCCTTCAACATCCAGCAGGTCATCTTTAATTTGAAAGGCAATTCCTGCATGACGGGCGAATTTTTTCAATGCATCGATTTCGAATTCCCCTGCATGTGCGAGTATGGCAGGCATGATGAGCGAAGCTTCGAATGCGATTCCTGTTTTATAAAAGCACATAAGATTCAGTTGTTCTAGTGTTAATAGTTTCCCTTTGGACTCAAGATCCATCGCCTGCCCCTTACACATTTCCCCTGTTACACGGGCAGAATAATGAATTAAATGAAGCACCGTTTTTGAATCGAACTTGTCAAGTGATGCTTGTTCTTCAATTGCCTTCTGAGTCAGAAAGAGACCAGTTAATTCCGCTATGGCATTGTTGTACACCTGATGTAAGGTTGGCCGCCCTCTGCGGATGGAAGCATTATCCTGGGAAGGCAGATCATCGAAGATTAATGATGCATTATGCATATATTCCAATGACCTTAAAAGCGGATCGATTGCTGCGCTATTTAATCCATATTCATTCACACCCATCACCCAAGTCATGATGGGCCGGAGCCGCTTTCCATCGCCTTCAAGGCTGTAATTGGCTGCCTCAATTATTGGTGATTCATTATTAACAGCTGGAATAGGCAAGATATGGTTAATCCGATCTCGAACAGTTTCAATCGTATCTAAAAACTCTTCCTGATCCTTTCTGTCATTTTTCAAATTAGAAATCATATGGTCGCGAAGCAATTTATCGAAGAAATCAACATCATCTGCTTTAAGAACCATCTTTTGAATGAGTTTATTGAATTTCGGATTTCCTGAAGCAAATAGCCCCATTACCTCGTTATATTTTGCGATTCCCATTCTTTTTTTAAATCTTTTTAAGCCATTTATGGCACGGTCTAAAATTACCTCACATGTCTTGGGATCTGAGTGATACACATGATGGATCAAATTAGAGATGACTGCCCAATATAATTCAAAGGGGTTAATTAAATCAGGGCGTTGTTCATGATAGTTCAAATAATAAGTAAAAGGTGTTACCGCTCCGTTCTTCATGTCATCAAACATATCGGCAAAATCATCTGCAAGCTGGTTATATATTCCATAATAGAAGGTTCGGTTATCAAAGCCCTCGTCTTTAGGCGCACTAAGGACGGAACGGACAATCAAACGGGAAGAAGAGGATTTTAAAATGATTGGGATGTAAAGTTCATCATTGGTGTATTTTGTATTGGATAGTTCCTTAACACGATCTACTTCCTGAGAATGAAAAAACACATAGGACTGCTCGAAAAAAGTTTTCAATTTCCCTGGCCGTTGGATTGACTTAATATAATTAAAACCCTCTCGGAGTTCAGAATGAATATATCGCATCAGGCTCATGTTTTCCCCAAACCACTCGCCTAATTCGGGCACAGAACCGGTGATAAGAGTGGTCCTGATCAAATCAGAATATTGCTTCTTCTCCGTGTCAGACAAGACTTTGGAGTCGAGGAGATCATCAATGAAGGGATAGGTAAGCCCGTAGGCATAGCCGATCCTGACTGCTTCATCAAGATTTTTACTGCGTTCTTCGGCAGATGTATGATCCTCCATCTCTTCATAGGTATGCATCACTACCCCTGCAATAATCTTAATCAGTTTTCGCTGAGCATGCTCGACATCCATCCTTTCATGAATATTGACGGATACCGTTTTCAGCTTATTAATCAGCCAAATAACGGTCATTTCGATACCTTCCCTCTGAGCCCACCGATACAACCCTGCCATGCTAAACATTTCATTTTTATCATTCAGGGTTGTAAGCTGATCCTTTAAACGATCAACTACTTGACGAACCTTTGTTTGTGTTTCAGGAGAGTCGAGCGCCTTGCCAAGATCCCGCATGAAAAGATAAGAGATGCTCCGATCAAGGTAATTATCTAGTTTTCCAGTATAATTGAGCCATTGGATATAATGATGATACTCTAAGGAATCAGATTTTCTTTTTCCACGGGAAAACAAGGATAATAATGGATGATGAATGTGGTTCTGTTTCCACGATTGTATATCCTTTGTTAAGGCAGGAACATATGATTTTTGTGCGACTAGCACATTAAGTGAGTGAAAATATTGTGCCGCCTTCTGCTCAGCCCGCCGATAGGTTGTCTCGGCATTTTTTATTAACTCTTCATTCATATTTTACATTCCCCTGCTCAAAGATTTCATCCGAACATTTTTCTTTTAATCTATTAAATATATTTATGTATAATCCTAAAATACCATCTTTATAACCAAAAAAGAAATTAAAAAAAGAACCCTCGATGCAGTCGGTGTAAACTAATTCCGAACATTAGAAAAAAGGATGACCAAAAGTTCCTATGAACTTTTAAGGGCATCCTTTTTTTCCTTGCTGCTTATCAAGTAAACATCCTATTTGAGCATGGTAGTTTTAAGGAATTCTTTCGTCCGTTCTTCTTTCGGATTTTCAAAGAATTCTATCGGTCTATCTTTTTCGACGATTCTTCCTTCATTCATGTAAACAATCCAATCAGCGACCTCGCGGGCAAAACCCATTTCATGGGTCACGACCACCATGGTCATTCCTTCATCAGCCAGCTCCTTCATTGTAGTTAAAACCTCTCCGACCAGCTCTGGATCAAGGGCTGATGTTGGTTCATCAAAAAGCATAATATCCGGCCTCATCGCTAGAGATCTTGCTATGGCCACACGCTGTTTCTGCCCGCCTGACAGCTTGCTCGGATAAACATCTGCCTTATCCTCGAGCCCCACTTTTTGGAGCAGCTCCCTCGCTTCTTCCACCGCCTGACCTTTAGGAATCTTTTTCACTATAGTTGGGGCTTCAATAATATTTTCAAGAACCGTTTTATGCGGAAAGAGGTTAAAATGCTGGAAAACCATTCCTACTGTTTGACGGACATGGTTAAGATTATGGGTATCGGGCGATATCTTTTCTCCACGGATAAGAATACTCCCCTTGTCCTTTTTTTCCAAAAAGTTAAGGCATCTTAGGAGCGTACTTTTACCAGATCCAGAGGCCCCAACCAGACAAACAACGTCGCTTTCGTAGACAGACATATCAATATCCTTTAGAACGTGCAAACTGCCAAAAGATTTGTTCAAGTTTTCTATTTTAATCATTTCTCGTCCATTCATATAATTGTCCTCCTATCGATCACTGACTGCCAATTTCTTTTCAAACATACTTACCATCATGGTTAATAATGCAACGAGCACTAGATAATAAACGGCAACAATTAACAGGTACGTCATTTCATCAAAATTATTGGAACCCAGTGTGGTCGCAACATTAAATAATTCATTCATCGAAATGAAGGCTGCCAATGATGAATCCTTAAGTCCAATAATAAATTGGTTCCCAAGTGGAGGAAGTGCCCTTCTAAACGCTTGTGGAAGGATGATCCTGCGCAGTGTAACACCCCTGGTCATTCCCAGTGAACGGCCAGCCTCCATTTGTCCTTTATCAACCGATTGGATCGTTCCGCGAAAGATTTCTGCAATGTAGGCACCGTTATGAAAGGCAAGCGCAAGAGCTGCTGCCCAAAAGTCGGGAATTAGGAAAATTCCGCTAAAGCCAAAATACAGAATGAAAATCTGAACAATAAGCGGTGTTCCGCGCACAAGGAACACATAACCATTTGAAATATACTCCAGAATTTTAATTCTCGATATTTTTAATAGGGCAAAGAATAAGCCAATAATAATTCCTATTAATATTGAAACTATAGTAAGCTCTAGGGTTAGTATTGTAGCATCTATGAAAAGGCCCTTACTACTGAAAAACGTATGTAAAAAATGTGAAAAACTAGGCAAGATAACGACTTCCTTTCTTTTAAATTGTCAAACTACTATTCTGGTTTTTTTGTAATATCCTGCCCAAAATATTTATTGCTGATCCGGGCAAGTGTACCGTCTTCACGAAGTTGTTGTAGTGCATTATCTATCCGTTTTAAGAGTTCCGGATTGTCCTTAGGTACAACAATTGCCTGCTCGCTTCGCTCTATAAGCTGCTGTCCTTTAATGTTAAAACCTTCTTTCTGGGAACTTTTCCCCGTAACAAAATCAGTAATAACAGCATCATGCCTTCCGATACTAAGTGCCTTTAATGCCGTAATATCACTATCATACATTTTAATATTGCTCGTATACTTTTTGGCCGTCTCCGCATAGGTAGACCCTTTCGCTACGGCCACTTCTTTACCTTTTATGTCCTCTACTGTTTTAATATTGCTGTCAGGCCTTGTAAAGATTTGTGGTCCTGAGTAGTAGTATGGAGTGGAAAATGCAACTTGCTTGGCACGGTCGGGGTTAATGGTGTGGCTGGCAACAGCTGCGTCTGCCCTGCCTGTTTTGATGCCCTCAATGAGTCCTTTAAATTTCATCCTCTTTTGTACTGGTTCAAGTCCTAATTTTTTTCCAACAGCATTCCCTACCTCAACATCGAAACCTGTCATTGATAGGTCATCGTTCAGATAGCTAAAGGGTTTAAATTCACCAGAAGCTGCAAAAGTAAATTTCTCCTTGTCAATCAGCTTTGTCCCATCTGAAAGCTGGTCCTTTTCGGCACAGGCAGTCAGTGTACCTAGTAAAAATAAGCCCAATAGTAAAAATATGTATTGTCTTCTCATGCTTGATTCTGTCTCCTCTCTTTTTCAAGCGATATTTTGATATATACCCCTAATTTTAGTTTTCTAACCTAAAAAAACCGGACAAGCAATTGCCGTCCAGTCAAATATAAAAAATTATTAATTAGTAACATACGAAAAAGGCAACACCCAAAATATAAAGGGTAGTTGCCTTTTCTGAGATACTAATATTAATGCAATACTCTAGCAGCACTAGAAAATTTAGACGAATCATAAGAAGATATTTTCACAACATCACCCGTTTGCGGGGCATGGATGTATTTCCCGTCTCCAATATAAATACCTACATGATGGGCAGGGGAACCCCTGAATACTAAATCTCCAGGCTGTACTTGACTCGGAGAAATTCTTGTCCCGAAATTTTGCTGGTCTCGTGATACCCTCGGAAGATTAATTCCCACTGAACGATACACATACGAAGTGAAGCCAGAACAATCAAATCCACTTGGCTTTGTTCCGCCCCATACGTAAGGAACGCCTAAAAATTGTTTTGCATACGCAATAACCGCACTTGCGGCATCAGTGTTAGCAATAGTAGCCACTTCAACGGAAGGAGCTGACTGTGAAGCATTGTTTACTGAAGGCTGCTGCTGGGCTAATTGGGTTTGCTGTTGAGTTGGTTGCTGCTGGGCTAAGCGAGCTTGCTGCTCTGCCTCTTCTTCAGCCTTTTGTTCTGCCAGTTGATCCTGTTGGTTTTGTAATCTGTTTTTCGCATCTGCTAATGCCCTGGCAATTTCGTTTTTATTTTCTTCAATCTTTTTTTGTTCGGAAGCTAATTCTTCCTGGCTATTTTTTAATTTGTCTAATTCATTATGTAGTTTTTCCTCTGCCGCTTTTAATACTTGGTCTTTTTCAGTTAATCCATTTAATAAGTCTGTATCACTTTCCATAATCTTTGAAATAGCAGTAAACCGAGATAAAAAATCAGTAAAGTTGTTAGAGGAAAGCAAAATCTCAGCATATGTGGCGATTGACTGCGTTCCTTCAGCCTGAATGCTTTTTAGTCGCTCAGAATAGATTTTTTTATGTAGATCGAGAGATTTCTTGGCTTTTTCAATTTCAGCCTCTGTATCATTAATTTTACCTTGCTGTGCGGCAATATTATCGTTAAGTTTTTGACTTTTCTCCATTGCAATGATGATGCGGTCGTCTAATTGTTGAATCTTTGTTTCGAAATCTTCAATTTGACCTTGTGTCTCATTGATTTGCCCTTGTGTTACGGGTGAATCTTCTGGACTCGCAAAAGCAGGTGTTACTTGAATCATTGCGGCAAGGACCACTGCCGACAGCGAATATTTGAATAATTTTCTTATCATTTTAATATCTCCTTTTGTACCCTAGCACGTATTCCGATTCCTAATATATTTCTAGTTTATATGTCTAATGGACTAATAACAATGGAATAGTCGGTAATGTAATATAATTGTAATTTTTTGTAGAAATTTCGTTATTGAAGATTTGCCCATAAAACCACAAATAAGCCCCATTTTTAATTGGGGCTTTTAGCTATACGTATTTGATCTATTTATTGCACTACATCCATTTGTTCAGAATTTTATTTTCCACTTTGCAAAACCATTCCATCGCTCATCTTAATGATATGGTCAGCGTAGGAAAGCATTTCCTCATCATGGGTAACCATTAGCGTCGTAATGTTCAATGTTTTAGTTAAATTCCGGATTAACGCCATAACATCTTTTGACCTTTTTGAATCTAAACTTGCAGTAGGTTCATCTGCAAAGAGAACTTTAGGCTTATGGATGATTGCACGAGCAATGGCAACCCGCTGTTTTTCCCCTCCGGATAACGAGGATGGATAGGCATTTTTTCGATGATCCATTTCAACTAGGTTTAAGATTTTATCAATTTCTTTTTTTTGTTCACGTTTCTTCATTTTAGATTCAGATACATCCAACATTAACATGAGCTGCTCTTCTACTGTGAGAAAAGGAACAAGATGGGCAAATTGAAAAACGAAACCAAATTTACTTGCCCGTATTTTTCGAACTTGTTCAGAATTCATAACAGTCATATTATTCCCATCGAAAACCACTTTTCCATTCGATGCGGGTTGAAGTCCTGCAGCAATTGTAAGGAGTGTACTTTTACCAGAACCGGAGGCGCCCACTAATGCTGTTACTTCTCCCTCTTGAAGAGTTAGATTAATTCCTTTTAGTATTTCTTCCTTTACATCACCGTTCGTAAAGGTTTTTCTAACATCATCTATTTTGAATATTGTCATATTAGACCTCTCCTTGTTGTATGGCATGCAGCGGTTCGACTTTTTTATTTGGATACCGGAAAGCGTCGCCCCAACAAATCCGATTATGAGGAAAACAATTGATAATTGCATGGTTGTCCCAGGGGTTAAACTAAACGGCATACCTTTAGGCGCCACTATATTAAAAGCATGACTAAGGGCAACCGAAAGACCAAGTGCAATGACCGTAATAAAAATCATCTGTGTCCACATCATTTTGAACAAGGCACTTGTTTTTAAACCAATTGCTTTCAGAATTCCATATAGACCCATTTTTTGAACGTTCATCATGTAGAAAAAGATGGCAAACAACATACCGCTGATGACAACTAAAAACCAAACAATCATATTTAAAGACGTCTGTTCCGCTTTATAACTTGAAATGGTATTAAGGAACTGTTTTTTTGAAAAAGTTTGCAAGCTAGCAGGTACTTGTGATGAATCCCCTTCCGGTGCGAAAATCAATTGCATTTCATTGGCTCGATACATTTCTTTATAGTCTGCTAAACTTATAAAAGCGACAGGAGCATGACTGTATTTACTCTGATCCGCAAAACCTTTTACAATAAACTTGCCGCTGTATTGATTATTCGTTAAGGAATCTCCGATTTTTATCCCCTCATCTTCTAGTGAGCGATCCAGTACAATTTCTCCCTTTTTTACGTTTTGAAAATACTTTGAATGTGTCGATGTAACAAAAGCAACACTGCGTTGTTTCCCCGCACTATCATTTACAAATCCCATTTGAATTGAAAAGGCTGCAGCATCCTTTCGACTTTGCAACATTTGATCCTGAGTACTGATATCTATTCTTGATAGATTATAAGTTTCTTCTGCATCCTTGGTCATATAGAAATGACCATCCGGTAAATCTTTAATTAGTGCTGCATTGTCATGTGATAATCCATTTGCCAAACCAGATATAATAAACGTTAAGAAACTAACGAGAAAAACGATTGAACCTAAAATGACAAACCTCATTTTATTTTTCTTAATTTCTTTCCATGCAATGTTCATCTTTATTCCTCCCATCTCTTTTTGACATCCTTAGTTTATAATCGTTGTATGAATAGAAGATGAACAGGTTATTACATTTAAAAGCTTAGAAAACAGGGAGACGGTTCTGGTGGCATTCGGTGCCGCCAGAACCGTCTCCCTGGATTTTAATTATTTTGCTTAAGGCATTGATAAACAGCCATCATATCTTGTTTATTTAACTCCCGAATACGATTGAAAATGGGAATATCCGCGACATCCTCTGTATATAAGTTTTCATCCACAACATCACTAACTGTTCCTGTTAACCATGTTTTTACTTGTATACCTTCAACCAGTTCCTTAAGGCCCTTATCATTGATGCCGCTTGCCAGACAACTTACACATGGAATGGTTAATTTATACACACCATCATGCAGATTATCCTCTGATATCACTTTCTTTCCTTTACAGAATGGACATGGATGGCTTTTTTTAATTTTATTAATTTCGGTAACTAATTTTTTGTAACCAAATGCTTCATAAACATAGGTCAGTTTTTTATATTTTCCATTGGTGAAATACTGATCTATGATTGTTTCTTTTGTTTCATTGATAGTAGGAAAATCACAAATGGTCACTTGATTATTGGCGCTAATGGATTCGATATTTTCTTTGATTCCGTCCCAGAATGGGAAGACATTTTGTAATACCATTTCATAGCCCGTAAAGCTTGCTTGTTCTAATTCAAACATTTTTAATGCGACTTGTGTTTTTCTAGGCAGTAAGGAGACATCTTCTGTCAAAATCATATCGCCGCCTACAATTGATTTCAGTTTGACCAGTGCAGGTAAATCACCTACTATTTTCATTACTTGGTCAATCGGCTGATTGATCATATCACGAATATCTGTGTCTCCAAATTTAAGCGGTTTATCGTGGTTTAAAACAGTCCCCTCACAAATTGGACAGGTAATCATTTCTTTAGAAGCTTTCATTTGCTCTTTAATAATTGATTTTGAAACGACAATATACATGCCAAGGATGGTGTTAAAACCTACCCATGTTCTACGTGCCTTGCCTTTCTTATCATAAAATGACTTTTCAAAATAGCCGTACCAAAAGATATGCTTTTCTGCATCTGACATTTCATTATAGCTTTTCGTCAGGTCAAACCCGAGCTCATTCTTTATTTCTTCAAATAGAAATTCTAATTTTGGGTATTGATAAAATTTTAATACTTCCATTATTTCTGGATAGAAAAGACCATCCCAGAATGGAAGATTTTTGTCTTGAATCACAAGGTCTTTATCAAATATTTCAATCTTAAGACGACCTGAGCATGATGGACAATGATTGTCCTTAGAAAAGAAATCGAAGCTTCTCGTATCTTTATTAGTCGGATGCGCCGCCACAATATGGTTAATCATGCCGCCCATTTCATAAAGGAAACTATATTGACTATACAAATGTCTTTCAAGATCAATGGCAATGACAGGTGCTATTTTGTTAGAATCGTATTCACCATAAATCAAACGGGCCATAGATGATAAACTTTTTAAAATCCCGCCCTTATAGACATTTTCTGCATGTTGAAAATAGTCGATATGATTTTCTTTTAAATACGTAATACCATATTGCGAATTAAGTTTAGAAGAAATAGGCTCATGAGCAGCGGTTTCTTCCCTATTGTTTGTCTCATAATATTCATGATGGCTGACAACTTCAAGATGCGTTACAGGTTCATTCTTTCTTTTACCAAAATCAACGATAAAATCAGAACTTTCCATCATATAGGCATTATGTTCAATCATCATAATTGAAACTGATTCATCTTGTAGAATGCCCCTGATACTATCAATGAATTGATTTAAAATATTTTGTGATAAACCTTTTGAAGGTTCGTCAAAAATAAAAAGTGTATGAGGATTTCTTGAATTTGCAAACAGTTCCGAGACTAAATGAACACATTGAAATTCTCCAGTCGATAGTGTTTGGGTTCTTCTATTTAAAGTCAAATAACCTAGTCCAAGTTTGATTAATAAGCTTAAACGTTTATGTGCGATATCTTCATTAGGTAGTTCATCAATGATATCTTCAATCGAGCGATCGAAAATATCATCAATATCTTCACTGTATTTTGTGAGTTTCTTTTTTATATCAAGAAAAGTCGCAACGGTTGACCGACTCGTAATGGATTGGTTTCGATCTTGTCCAACCATAACGAGTTTATCTTTTTTGTATCGCTTCTGAAAATCTTCGGCAATACATTCGTTGACAAGTGTTGATTTACCACATCCAGACTCTCCGGTAATGGTTACGAGTCTATTTTTTGGTATTTTAATATCAGCCATTTGAATATTACGGCAATATAATTCATGAAAATGATAGTAATCTGTTGGCTCTTCCTCATTTTGTTCTAAGTAAACTGGTTTTGGACGCGGTGATACATCCACGATTTTCCCGCCATATTTACCACTGCCAGGTCCAAAGAATACGTATTTCTCTGTTGTATCGAGCACTGTGTCAGAATGGTCAATAAGCCAAATTTGATTCCTATAGCCTAATTGTTTAATTTGCTCTAAAATTTTAAGTAATGTTTCGTGATCAATACCAACTGATATTTCATCAATGATAATAACAGTATTTTCACTGATAGCCATGAATTCTGCGAGGTAAAGTCGAGTTAATTCTCCACCGGACAATGTACCCATAATCCTGTTTATTGTTAAGTAACCTATATTCATATTGATAATGTTTTTAAGTATGTTCTGTTTTTCTTCACTAATATGTAAATCATCTGCTAGCGAAAGTATCGTTTCAATGCTTAAATCGTTAATATCTGAAATACTATGAGGTTTACCAAATAAATCGATTGTATGTGCTTCAACTTCCTCGTTGTAACGCCTTCCTTTACACTTAGGACATTCCACATTACTGTTAGTACCGCGCCCTTTACACTTTGGACACCAGCCTAATTCATTATTAAATGAAAAGACTTCTGGAGAAAGATCGTATTTTTCAGCAAGAGTAACACGGATCTCTGTAAATACTCCAGTATGCGTTCCAATGGTTGAACGTGGATTAGAAGAAATGGATGATCTTCCGAGAAAAAGCACTAAAGGCATTTCTTCCATATTAATAGCACTAAAATTTGTTTCCATTATATCAGGAAATAAATACTGATATTCAGCCTTTGGTAATAATGAAACGAGGCGTTTCTTAGACTCTTCACCAATGGTCTGACAAAAAGTTGTTTTACCTGATCCAGATAAACCGGCAATGCCGAGCGTCTGATCTTCCGGCAAGATGGTATCTAAACGGTTAATATTGTTGGCAATTAATTGATTTATTTTCATATTGATATCCTCTCCATTCCCCAAATCTAGTATAGCCATGTTAGCACAATTTCAAATGGGATTGTTGTGTGTATAAAAAAAACAAACGGCTCAGTCCATTACTGAGCCGTCTTAATATGGAATTGACTTACTTCTCTTAATATAAGATTATTGCAAATAAGGATTTTTTATGGAAGGTCCAAAGGGTGAAGTTACCTTTCTTTAAAATGAGTTTCGTCACGCATAAAAAGCACTCCGTTTTACTGTCCCCGTACCATCAACATTCTTTCTCAAAATGATCAAGCAATGTACGCACTTCATCTGTTGACTCCGTATTCATCAATTGGTTTCTTAATTCACTCGCCCCTCGGAATCCTTTGACATATATCTTAAAAAAGCGATGCAAAGCCTTGAACGAACGCAGCTCTAAATTTGAGTATTTATCATGGAGATTGAGATGCAATCTTAAGAGATCAAGCAAATCCTTACTGCTATGATCTTTCGGTTCTTTTTCAAAGGCAAATGGATTACTGAAAATACCACGTCCAATCATAACCCCATCAATACCATATTGTTGGGCGAGCTTCAAGCCTGTTTGACGGTCAGGAATATCCCCATTGATCGTTAAAAGTGTATCTGGTGCCACCTGATCACGAAGTTTCTTAATCTCCGGAATCAGTTCCCAATGAGCATCGACCTTGCTCATTTCCTTCCTTGTACGCAGATGAATGGATAGATTGACAATGTCTTGTTTCAAAATGTGTGTCAGCCAGTCATGCCATTCGTCTACATTTGTGAAACCAAGCCTTGTCTTTACACTTACAGGCAATCCGCCAGCTTTTGCTGCTTGTATTAAATCTGCTGCAACTTCTGGACGAAGGATAAGGCCGCTTCCCTTCCCATTCTGTGTCACATTAGGTACAGGACAACCCATATTGATATCTATACCCCGAAAGCCTAGTTCCGCCATGCCAATACTCATTTGCCGAAAATTTTCAGGCCTATCCCCCCATATATGGGCAACGATTGGTTGTTCATCCTCTGTAAAAGTCAAACGCCCACGCACACTCTGCTTCCCTTGTGGGTGACAATAACTCTCACTGTTTGTAAACTCAGTAAAAAACACATCAGGTCTTGCTGCTTCACTCACAACATGGCGAAAAACAACATCCGTCACATCTTCCATTGGTGCCAATATAAAAAATGGTCGTGGTAAATCACGCCAAAAATTATCTATCATCTTCAAATTCAAATCCTCTCATTATGGGATACCAGGATACTCCCTTACCCCAAAATTAAAAAACAAGAAGGTCCTGCTTCTTTTACACTTATACCATGCTTAAGCACTTTTTATCAAACAGCGGAAATGCTTTTTTTACAAAACCAGGGGTTTAGTATGGAAAGTACAACCAAAATATCCCCTGCTAAAATCCACCCCTTTAAATAGCATTCCACTGTTTGAGTAAAAAAAAGGTTTACAAAAAATACTGAAAAGGAAAATTAGAAAAACACTGGGTTGACAAGAGTTTAACAGGAAAAAAGACCCCGAAATCGCAAAAGTATTTTACGAAATCAGAGTCAAATTTTCCTCACGTTTTGATGCACACTTTTTATTCTAACTGTTGATAAACTATGGAAAAGGGTTTATTGTGTCGTGAGCGTTTTTATTTGTTGGCTACAATTTCAATTCCAAATTCGCCACGGCTTCCACGTGAGCTGTCTGCGGAAACATGTCCACCGGTTGGATGTACTTCACATCGTACTTCGAACTTAGGTTTTGAATGTCCTTTGCCAATGTCGACGGGTTACAGGAGACATAGATTAATTTCTTTGGCTTTACTTGCAAAATCGTTTGAATCAGCTGGTTGTCGAGACCGGTTCTTGGCGGATCGATGACAACCACATCCGGCTGCCAGCCTTTTTTAACCCATTTTGGCAGGACCTCTTCTGCCTTTCCTGGGACATATTTGGTATTGGTGAAGCCATGGCGTTTAGCGTTTTTCTTGGCATCCTCAATGGATTCAGGAATCACGTCCATTCCGCGGACTTCTGCTGCTTGGTCCGCAAGCCATAACCCAATCGTTCCCACACCACAATAGGCATCGAGCACCTTTTCGCTGCCGGTTAATGCCGCTGCTTTTTTTACTTCATTATAAAGCTTAATTGTTTGGGAAGGATTTAATTGAAAAAAGGTTCTTGCTGATAGTTCGAATTGCAAATCACCCAATGTTTCTTGGATGATATCTTCTCCGGCTAAGTTTACTGTTTCCTCGCCAAAAATTAGCGATGTTTTTTCACCGTTTATATTTTGGACAACTGATTTCACATTAGGAAGCCGGTTTTGAATTTCCTCGATGAGCAGCTCCTTTTTAGGCAGCTCTTTTTGTGACGTAATCAGAACGACTTGCAATTCACCGGTTTCGACTCCAACGCGGGTAACAATTGTTCGGACAATTCCTTTTCTGGTTTTTTCATTATAGATAGGAATATGTAAATCCTCTAATATTCGTTTTACTTTAGCCGTTGCTTCATTTGTTTGCGAATGCTGAACAGCACACTTATCAATGTTTATCAGCTGATGTGAGTTAAGTCCGTAAAGTCCGGCTAGAATCTTACCGTCTTTTTGACCGACTTGAAAGCTGCTTTTATTACGGTACCCCCATGGATCCTCCATGCCTATGGTTTGACGAATATCATGTTTGTTGACATCAAGTTTTGTATGACGCTCAAGTGATTGAATGACAATATCTCGTTTTTCTTTGAGCTGTTGATCGTATTGCAAATGCTGAAGTTGACAGCCGCCGCATTGATCATAGACAGGGCAAAGCGGTTTAACACGATGAGGCGATTGGATACGAATCTTTTTTATTTTTGCCTCAGCAAATTTGGGATTAATTTTTGTTGCCTCGACAACGACCTCTTCACCTGGAAGTGCCCCTGGTACAAAGACTACTTGCTTTTTAAAATATCCCACTCCTTCTCCATTAATGCCAAGCCTTTTAATGGTTAAGGGAAATGTCTGATGTAGCTGTATTTTAATACCTTGTTCGGTTTTCATTTTGTTCACTCCAAATTTCATCAAGCATAAGTACCCTGTATTATAGCACGATTTACTGGGAAAAGCCGAATTCTTGAGGAATCCGGCTGTGTTTGAATTATTTAAATTGATCTAGACTTTTGAACTTGTAACCCTTCTTTTTTAAATCTTTAATTGCTTTTTCTAATGCATCAGCATTATCTTTGGATACTGAATGCAGCAGAAGCACGCAGCCGGGGTGGATTTGTCTCATGATATTGTCATATGAGTATTGCCATCCTCTTTGCTGGTTAATATTCCAGTCGACAAATGCAAGTGACCAGAACACATGAGTATACCCCTCTTCTTTTGCGATTTGCATAGTTCTTTCACTAAAAATGCCTCGGGGCGGGCGTAGGTATTTCATTTTCTTTTGGCCCGTTATTTCCTTTGTTTTTGTTTTTACCTTTTCGAGCTCTTCGCGAATTTTTGCATCACTTACGGCTGTAAAGTCAGGATGACTCCAGGAATGGCTGCCAATGATGTGCCCTTCTTTGACGATTTGTTTGGCAAGTTCCGGTTGCGAAATTAAAAAATGTCCTGTCACAAAAAAGGTAGCTGGTACCTTTTCCTTTTTTAATACCTTTAGAATCTTGGGGGTATAGCCATTTTCATAACCGCTGTCGAAGGTTAAGTACAAGTTTTTGGTATTGGGATCGCCCTTGTAAAATGCCCCGTACTTAGCAAGAATCTCGTCATACTCAGCGCCCGCATCGGGCTGCTTTTCATTAACTGCCTTTTTGAACCCCCAGTGAATCGGTCGATTAGGCGCTTCTGCGTATGTAATATTCGGAATCAGTAAGAGCAGTATACAAAGGATTCCTAATAATCTTTTCATCCATGTTCCCCCTAATTTTATTTTGTTATAGTATTTGTTATAGGTGGGAAAACATAATTAGCATATTTAGGAAATGATTATGGTTGATGGTAAATGCGTCCTCTTTTAGTGCCTGTATAGGGAAGGTTTAGTTTAACAAGAAATGAGGTTGTACTTCTTGAAGATGGAAAATGAAGAATGATGATTTGATTGATTGTCCTTTTATTAATCTTCTTTTCACTGTAACTTATGACATATTTCCAAACCTTTATGACTTATTTTCCCAAACTCACGACATTTTCTAAAAATATTTGGAACTCCGTCTCTTAATCCCTAGATACATATTTAATAAAAAGAGGTAGACGCCACATCCCACGCGTCTACCCCTCAAACTATTATTTAAAAACCGGTTCTTTAAATTGAGCTAATTTTTCTAATGAAGATTTGTCGACGTCGGCATGCAAGCTGTTTCCGTGGGAGTCCATTGTGACAACAGCTGTGAATCCTTCGACACGAAGATGCCACATTGCCTCAGGGATTCCAAATTGCATTAAATCGACGCCTTCAACGCCTTTTATACAATCGGCATAATATTGTGCCGCGCCACCGATTGCGTTCAAGTATACGCCGCCATGTTCCTCTAACGCAGCCAAGGTCTTAGGACCCATACCGCCTTTACCGATAACCGCGCGAATACCAAATTTCTTCATGATATCGCCTTGATATGGTTCCTCGCGAATACTTGTTGTTGGGCCGGCAGCCTTAACGTGCCACTCGCCAGCCTCATCCTTTAACATAACTGGACCGCAGTGATAAATCACTTGGCCATTCAGGTCAACTGGCGCATCATGGTCGCTCAAATATTTATGAATCGCATCACGGCCAGTGTACATTAAACCATTAATTTGAACGACGTCACCGACCTTTAACGAACGGATCTTTTCCTCTGTAATCGGAGCCTCTAATGTAATCACTTCATCGGAAGAAGCAGCAGCGGTTTCCTTTTCCGCCTCCGTCTCAGCAAAATCGATGAACTCACCCTCTTGGTACATCCATTCGCTGATTTCTCCGCTCTCCGCATCCACGCTCACACCTAAGCGGCGGAATGCCCAACAGTTGTAGGCAACTGACACATAGAAGCTGGCAGGAATTCGATTCATGACACCGACTTTACAGCCAAGTAAGGTTGCTTCACCGCCGAAGCCCATTGTACCTATTCCTAATTTATTTGCATTTTCCATTACATACTCTTCAAGCTTACGAAGGTCTTCGTTCGGATTGACGTCTTCAACAGAACGGAATAACTGTTCCTTTGCCAAATCATAACCTGATGAACGATCCCCGCCAATTCCGACACCGATAAAGCCAGCGCTGCAGCCTTGGCCTTGAGCCTGGTAAACGGAATGCATGATACATTTGCGGATCCCATCAAGGTCACGGCCGGCACGGCCAAGTCCTTCTAACTCACATGGAAGGCTATATTGAATGTTTTTATTTTCACAGCCGCCGCCTTTTAAAATGAGGCGGACATCGATGTAATCTTTTTCCCACTGGTCAAATTTGATAACTGGCACCCCTGCTCCAAGATTATCACCGCTGTTTTCTCCTGTTAAGGAATCAACAGAGTTTGGACGCAATTTTCCTTCTTTCGTAGCCAGAACAATAGCATTCTTAATCGCTTCTTTTATTTCTAATTGATTCACTCCTACCGGCGTTTTAATTTTAAACGTTGGCAGACCTGTATCTTGGCAGATTGGCGACACATGGTCGTCTGCCATTTTGATGTTATTCGTAATCGTTGCAAGGCTCATTGCTGCACTTGTGCCCGCATTTTCCTTTTCTTTAGCAGCCGATACAGCGCGGCGAACGTCCTTAGGAAGCTTGGTAGAAGTTTCAACCACTAGCTTGTACATGCTTTCTTGGAATTTTTCAATATTCAATTCGAGTACCCCTTTCCCTTTGTTCCCCAAATTAATCTATTTAAGAAATATTACAACTATTTGCACGCTACCATTATACTCCTATAACCACTAGAATTAAAGGAAAAGCTTGCAAACGAATACATGGCAGTTTGCGCTAATTTCTCCAAAAAAAGAGCCTGCTATTTAACAGACTCAGTTGCTTTCACGATTGTTGAATTCTCTGCATTTCGACTCCATGTCATCAAGCATGGAAATTAAACGGTCGATATCCTCAAGATCCGCATCTTCCGGATCAATAGCATCGAGCACATCTATAAACATATTCAATCGCTGCTTTAGAAAATCAACCTGTGAATTTTTATCTTGAATTGAACTTCCCAAACTGTCTCTCTCCTTTCATTACCGTTTACATCCTACCGAATTAATCGCTCTTTTACAATAGTTTGCCCATATTTTAAAAAAAGGCCCCCTGCGACAGGAGCCCTTCTTCCCTCAATCAACGAGGCCGTTCTGAAGCTGCAAAACCAAAAGAAACATAATCCTGAACAGGAATCCAGGCTCCGATCCCTTGGGAGGTCACGTTTTTAATGACAATGAACTTCTTACTGCCTTTCAACATTAAATACACTTCACCATATGTTACTTTCCCTTTCTCATTGACACCGGGCGCATACGCATAAAGGTATCCCAGACGGTTTGCAGGGATATTATATATATGGTCATTTTTCGTACCTGCTCCGATAATCGTATCAAATGCAAGCGGCAAACGCGTCTTTTCCATTGCCTTAAGAAGCATCATCTTCTTCACATCTTCGGCATTGGCAATTTTGGCTGTCAGACCGCCGCGGACAATCTTCTGTGCCTCTTGCACATACTTAATCTGATAAGGAACTTTCCCACCGCGATTATCAAAGTAATTGGTATTAATCTTTTGGTACTCCCAATTGGGGGAGGTTTCGGATGATTCGTAGTTCAAGGGCCATTGACCAAGGTAAATAATCGCCCGGTAGCCAACCGCGAATGGGGTGCTGTTAATACTTGACTCGTTAAGCATGCGAATCAAATCCGGGTTTTCAATTTTTTCCTTTGATGAATTAATTAACTTCTTGGTTAAATCACTTGGCTTCAATAACGGCAAGTCCTGTGTCGAATTCGGATACGTATTTTCCTTAGAAATGTTGCGAACTGAGGCAGGAACTTGATATTTTACTGGGGCTGGCGTCTTTTTAGCCGGTGCTTTTTGAGCAAAAGCAGGCGGAATAAAAGTAAGCATTAATAGCAGTGTCATAAGTAAAGAGATATGTTTCTTCACGGGTGTAACTCCTTTCACTAATAACATTAATCATATCTGCTAGTAGTTTTTTCGGAGTTCATTAATATTATCCATTCCAGAAATTTTTTTCAATAAATCCCTATTGCCCTCAATACTTCTCCTGAAGGCGCTGTATTAATTTTCCAAAAGTTGGAAAGAACAATTGAATCGCAGGTCCAACTGTAAAAGTAATAATGATCGTTCCGTACGAAATGGGCCCTTTTAGGAAAAAAGCAGGTATCAAGGCCGATATTTCGCCGATTGTTTTCGCTGCCATCAAATTTACATGAAACCGTTCCTTTATCGCTAGCATAAAATTATCAATGGGGCTTTGTGGAAATTTTGCCTGCAAATAAATAGCCGCCCCAAAGCCAATAATTAAGATGCCAACGAGCAGCATTCCCAATTTAGCGATAAACGGTTCTACTTGAAATAAATCAAATACAAATATCAACCAGAAATCAACTAAAGAACCGATGAAAATTATGGTTAACAGTGAGAGCAGATCTGGCCGTCTTTTTACTAAAAATGAATTAACAATCACTAAAATTGCTCCGTCAATCATGACCCATTTGCCTACCGAAAAGCCCACCCTTTCTGTTAAGGCAACATTAAGTGCATCCCATGCCCCTACTCCAATATCTGCTACCTCAATTGTCATGCATACTCCAAAAGTCATGATGGTTAAACCAATAATAAAAAATAATAGCCGTATAAAAAACTTCATCTGTTGCTCCTTTATAATTGATGAAAAAGTAACAAAAATGTAATAATCTGATTATTTACAAAATTCAAATTCCGTTTTATAATATACTTAACCTTTCAAAAAGGAGGGCTGTAATCAATCAGCTAACTAAATACTTATTATCATCTATAAGGAGGTTGGGATTCCCGTCTTATATGAAATTCAACACTCGTGTTTTCTTGGTTCAAACTAAACATGAAGGTTGGTGATTGATGGTCCCAAAGAAAGCGATTGAATTATTAACCCTTATATAATAGTGCTGATTCATTATAGCACAGCAAAGAAGATATACCCCGTACATTTTCAAAAAAGTGAAACCGCTTTAGCAACAAAGAGACTCTAAGCCATATGGCTTAGAGTCTTTATTTTATCCTGTATCTGATTATAGAAGAAAAAATCCAATGCCCATGATGATGTAGGCTGCGAGTAGGGTTAGTCCTTCGAACCAGTTGGATTCTCCGTCGTTTGAGATGACGACCATCAAAAGTACGGATGAGACCATTGCGATTAATTCCTGCCAGCTGAATAAGAGCGGCATGGACGTGTCAAAAAAGAGCGAAAGAAGGACGAGTACGGGCAAGACAAACATTGCCACTTGTAAGGTGGATCCAATTGCAATTTCCACAGCGATATCCATTTTATTTTTATATGCCATTAGCACGGCCGAGGCGTGTTCAGCTGCATTTCCGACGATAGCAACAATGATTACCCCGATAAAGAGCTCGGACCAGCCGAACGTCTTCCCTACGTACTCAAAGGTATGAACAAGATGCTCGGAAATATAGGCAACTGCAAGCGTCGCAACCAAAAGAACTGCAATTGCTTTGCCCTTGCCCCATTCCGGTTCCTCTTCCTCGTGAGGAGCAGGTTCTATAGCGGACTGATATACCCCTCGATGGGTGACAAGTTTAAAAAATAATGCTGCTAGGTATAGGAGAATTAGGATCACCGATATCCCAATACTTAAGGACAGAGTCTTTGTTTCATTCATATTCATTGAAAATACCTCTGGAATGACAAAAGCAATAATCACTGCAAACATGAGCAACCCAGAATTATGCCGTGCATCAAACACATTAAATTTCTGCCGTTTGAATTTGAGTCCGCCGACAAAAAAGGATAGTCCGGCAACCAGAAGCAGGTTTCCTAATACGGAGCCAGTTAAAGAAGCCAAGACAATTCCTACTAATCCTGCCTTTAAAGAAAAAATGGAAATGATGAGCTCAACCGCATTTCCAAAAGTGGCATTTAATAGTCCGCCAATTCGCGGTCCTGCCACAATAGCAAGACTTTCGGTTGCTCTTCCCATGTAGCTGGATAATGCAATAATGGTTAGACAGTAAATTATAAATAGAATGATACTCGGCCAATGCATCAGTGTCCCAATCACAGAAACTGGAACCCCAATAAACGTCAGCAGCATAAAGATTTTATTAGTCACTGGATTCCCTCCATTTCTTTTCTATCTCTTCTTTTTTCTACCCTATATGTTGTTTCTACATGCAGCAAAATTTACCTTATGGCCGAAAAAGCTTGTTACTTGTTATAATTACATAGTTGATACCCAACAAATTTATTTTCGTATGAGGTAAAAAATGATAAATGTCAGCACAAATTTTAGATTTTGGATATTAGTCAGTATTGTGGCTGTCTCAGGTTTCAGCCAAGGTATGCTTCTTCCTTTGATAGCCGTGATTCTCGAACACAGCGGGGTTTCATCATCCTTAAACGGATTAAATGCGACAGCACTTTATATAGGAATTCTTTTAGTATCCCCATTTATGGAGCAGCCACTAAGAAAATTTGGTTATAAGCCGGTTATCATTTTTGGGGGCCTACTGGTGATCGTTTCATTAGCATTATTTCCGTTATGGAAAACATTCTGGTTTTGGTTTATTCTGCGTCTTTTCATCGGTATTGGTGACCATGCCTTACATTTCGGAACACAGACATGGATTACGTCTTTTTCGCCGGCAAAAAAGCGGGGGAGAAATCTTTCTCTTTATGGCTTGTTTTTTGGAATAGGGTTTGCGACGGGACCATTAATGACACCGCTTGTAAATGTGAATGTGGCGCTTCCTTTTATATTATCCTCTGTTTTATGTTTGGCAGGATGGGTCTTTTTATTTGCTCTTAAAAACGAATATCCGGATCAGGAAATAATGGTTCATTCATTCTCTGCCACTTTAAAACGATTTTCGCAAGCCTGGAAGTATGGCTGGGCAGCTTTTCTGCCACCGCTTGCTTATGGTATGTTAGAGTCTTCTTTAAATGGAAGTTTTCCGGTATATGCTTTAAGGATTGGCCTTGATGTGAAGAGTGTTTCGGTTCTCTTAGCTTCCTTCGCGATTGGAGCAATTGTATTCCAGCTTCCATTAGGGATATTGAGTGATACATTCGGGCGCAGAACCATTCTAATTACCATCCTATTCCTTGGTTCCATTTGCTTTACAGCAGCGAGTTTCTTGGAGCAATCCTTCTTGTTGCTAGCAGTCTGTTTATTTGTCGCCGGAATGTTTGTTGGTTCAACTTTCTCACTTGGCATTTCCTATATGGCAGACTTAATGCCGAAAAACTTGTTCCCAACAGGAAATTTAATGTGCGGTATCTTTTTCAGTTTAGGCAGTTTAATCGGCCCAACCTTAGGAGGATTTTTTATCCAGTACTTTAAAAATATAAGCTTCTTCCATATTATCAGTACATTATTTTTTATTATCTTTTTAACCCTCATGTTAAATAAAGAAATGTCTTTGGTTACATCAAAGGATTAATTTTTGAAAGGAAGCATGCTTTCCTGCATCCCTCTTCTTTATTTGAAGCAAATACATTTCTAAAGCATAGTATGTGTGGTAAGATGAAATTAAATAAATAGGAATTGAGAGATTTTTGCTGTCATCACTTTTGATGACAGCTTTCGTGTTTTTTAGGGGTAGTGAGGTTGATTATTTTTCTCAATTAGAAACGAGGGGGAGAAACGATGAATACAGAAGCAAAAGCTCTTGCTAAGGGGATCCAGAAGGTCAGTATGATTGAAAAAATTAAACCACATGCCGAATTGATTGCTGCTGGGTTGAGTGGTGCGTTGATTCTTGCCGGCTGGCTTTTTGATAAATATGGGGATGGCGCCGACTCCATCATTGCCTACCTGCTGGCATTTGTCATTGGCGGATTTGCCAAAGCAAAAGAAGGCATTGAGGCCACCTATGAAAATAAAGAACTCAACGTGGAGATGCTGATGATTTTTGCAGCTGTTGGCTCAGCCATTATTGGCTACTGGACCGAAGGGGCTATACTCATCTTTATTTTTGCTGTCAGCGGTGCCTTGGAAACATACACAATGAATAAAAGCCACAAAGAAATTTCTTCATTGATGGAGCTGCAGCCGGAAGAGGCATTGCTTATCACAAATGGAGTCGAAAAACGGGTTTCCGTTTCTGAGCTTCAAGTCGGGGATCATATTCTCATTAAACCGGGGGAGCGAGTCCCTTCAGACGGAATGATTTTCAAGGGACAAACCAATATTGATGAAGCAGCCATAACGGGTGAATCCATGCCTGTATCCAAAGGTGAGCAAGCGGAGGTTTTCGCCGGAACTGTTAATATGACAGGTTCCATTACCGTTCAAGTTACTAAAGCGAGCCATGATACTCTTTTTCATAAAATCATTCAGCTCGTTCAATCGGCGCAAAGTGAAAAGTCGCCATCACAGCTTTTCATTGAAAGGTTCGAAGGAACCTACGTTAAGGTAGTCCTGTTGGTCGTCATTGCTATGATGTTCCTGCCGTACTTTTTACTTGGCTGGAGCTGGCATGAAGCCTTTTATCGTGCGATGATTTTATTAGTTGTTGCCTCTCCCTGTGCCCTTGTTGCTTCCATCATGCCTGCTACATTATCGGCCATCTCAAATGGCGCCAGGCACGGAATTTTAGTAAAAGGCGGCGTTCATCTTGAAAATTTAAGTCATTTGGAAGCCATTGCTTTTGATAAAACAGGCACGCTGACAAAAGGGAAACCAGAAGTCACCGAAGTGATTGTAAAAGAGGGGCTTGAAAAAGAAACACTGATTTGGCAAGCAGCTTCAATTGAAAACCATTCGAACCACCCTTTGGCACAAGCTATCGTCAAATATGCGAAGCAGCATATAAACAAAGAACTCTTCCATCCAGACAGCCTTGAGGATATCCCTGGCTGGGGTATTAAAGCAGAATTGAACGGAGAACAATGGAAGATTGGGAAAGCAGCTTTTGTCGGAAAAGATAATGTTGACAGATTCGCCGACGGAAAAGCCAGGGACCTTGCAAACCTTGGTAACACACTAGTATTTATTGAAATTAACGGCGAACTAAGTGCAATGATTGCGATGAAGGATGTTGTCCGTGAGGAAACAAAGCTTGCTATTGACCATTTAAAGAAACAAGGTATTCGAACAGTGATGCTAACGGGAGATAGCGAAAAAACAGCGCGTGCGATTGCATCCGAAAGTCATGTGGATGAATTTTTTGCTGAATGTCTTCCGGAAGATAAAGTAGAAAAACTGAAACAATTAAAAGAGAAATATAAAACAGTGGCAATGGTGGGCGATGGAATTAATGATGCACCTGCATTGGCCATAGCCAATGTAGGGATCGCAATGGGAGAAGGAACAGACGTAGCTCTTGAAACAGCGGATATTGTCCTGATGAAAAACGATTTACCTAGAATTGCCGAGGCCGTTCGCCTTTCACAACGAATGAACAAAATTATTAAACAAAATGTCATTTTCTCTATCACGGTGATTGCGGTGTTAATTTCATCGAATTTCTTCCAGATGCTTGATTTGCCATATGGAGTGATCGGTCATGAAGGCAGCACGATCCTAGTCATCCTAAATAGTCTGCGGTTATTAAAATCATAAAGGCCGGGTGTCTACCCAGCCTTTGTTCTTTATTTGCTGAATCCCTCTTAATGGTATCCGTTAGAACCGTTTGCTGAACCTGATGTTTTATTCCCTTTACTGCCCTTACCCTTTTGCTTTGTACCGCCGTCTTTTTTAGTTTGCTTCGTCATCGTAAAAAAACCTCCCTTAATAATGGGTTGCCCCTCCATCATAGTTTGAACGAATGATTTATTTTCATGAAGGTAAGTATTAGCAGTTCGACCGATTTTTTTCACTATAATAGGCATTGATTTCTCCACCTAAAATTATAATGAAGGCAGATAAATACAACCAAATCATTAAAATGATAATCGCCCCGATACTGCCATAGGTAAGCGAATAGTTACTAATATTTCCGACGTAAAAAGATAACCCCAGCGATGAAAGAATCCAGCCAAATGTAGCAAATGCAGCTCCCGGAAAAGCACTGCGACAGCCTAGTTTCACATTTGGCGCAATCCAATACAACCCAGTAAAAATAAGGAATAAAATAATCGCGCTAACAAGCCAGCTTAATGCATTCCAAAGCCTGATAAATTCCGATGTATAACCTAATTTTGAAAATAGGAAAAGGCCAATTTCCCTGCCAAATACCGGTAGAACAATCGCAAGGAGAAAGACAAAAATCATTCCAAAGGTTAAAAGAATAGCCATCCCTCGTGAGACAATGAACGAGCGGCTTTCCTTGACATTATAAGCTTTATTAAAAGCTCTCACGACTGCATTTATCCCATTTGAAGCCGACCAGATAGTCCCGATAATCCCGAACGATAGCAATCCGCCATTTCGATGATCCATGATATCATTTATATTCTTTTCAATTAGCTTCATGGCTTCCTCTGGTGCAAAATCTCGAAGCATCCCAAGCATATCTTGATGTGGAATCGGAAAATATGGTAATAGGGTAAATATGACGATCAGAAGCGGGAACAAGGAAAGAAGAAAAAGTAGGCCAATTGCGCACTTAATCCCGGCAAGTCATCTTCTTCAATCCGATGCCAAAGCAGCCTTATCAATGACGAGCGTACATTAATTTCTTTGCCCATTTGCTACCTCCTCCTTTACTTTATATTTTTTCCCCTTCCCCTAGCACTTCTTCTAACAAGTCTGTTTCTTCATGCCCAGTAAATGTTTCCTTTGTTTCTTTTAGAATGTCTGTAACTTGTGGTGTTAACTCCTTCAATTCCTCCACTTTATCTGTAATATAGGAAATATCTTCACTCATTTGTTCATAGGCTGTCTTGATTTTCGCCGCCGTCCCCTTTACTTTATCTGAGACTTCTCCGGGATTACGGACGATATAGGCAACCTTACAAGATGTTTTTTGAATATTTTCCTTCATAGCTTCACGTGTTTGCCTGTCTAATAAACTAATAGCCCCACCTGCAAGGGCCCCAAGCAGGATCCCCTTCCAAAATTGATTTTTCCTCGTCATCTTAAACTCTCCTTCCACCATGATTAATATCATGGATCGATTCTATAAGAAAATAATACCAATATGTATTCTTACCATTTATTTTGCTTTATCCGGCATTCTGATGCAAGTCCCACTATACTACCTTTTATTTCCCTATCTTTGGTTAAACTAAACTCAGGGATAAGTTTATATTGACAGATACTTTTTTACATGAAAAGATGAGAATATTAATTCGGAAAGGGTGCCCGAAATGAACTTATCGGAAAAATCTGTTGAAAATGTCGAATATATGATTGAACAAATAAAGGAAAAATTAAAGGTGCTAAATCTTGGGGCCATTAAGCCTTCACACTTTGACGAAGAAATGTATGAAGAATTAAAGGAAATTTATGAAATGGTCCTTAAAAAGAATTCGTTTAGCCCGAATGAAATGCAGGCGCTGGTAGAGGAACTAGGGAGTTTGAGAAAGAAATAAAACCATAAAGAGACCCCCGTTATTGTCATAAACAACGGGGGTTCTTTATGGTTTAATTCTGTTCGGTTAAAATAATCGGGCCATCCTTTGTAATGGCAATTGTATGCTCATATTGTGCTGAATATTTACCGTCGAATGTCCTTGCCGTCCAGCCATTGCCATCCATCTTTGTTTGGTATCTGCCGATATTCACCATCGGTTCAATCGTAAATACCATGCCTTCTTTAATTCTTGCCCCTTTCCCAGGCAGTCCATAATGGGGAACGTCGGGTTTCTCGTGAATCACCGCACCAATCCCGTGGCCAATAAAGTCCCGGACTACAGAAAGACCTTCGCTTTCAACAAAGGCTTGAATGGCATGGCCAATATCTCCAATTCGATTGCCCGAAACCGCCTGTTCAATCCCCTTGTATAAGGCTTCCTTTGTTACTTTTAATAAATGATCCGTCTCCTCAGAAACCTTGCCAACTGCGTAAGACCATGCGGAATCGGCTAAAGCCCCATTATAATTAACAACCATATCAATCGTGACAATATCGCCCTCTTTTAATGGTTCTTTTCTTGGAAAGCCATGACACACTTCGTCATTAATGCTTGCACATGTTGCATATTCATAACCTTTGTAGCCTTTTTGTTCCGGTGTTGCTCCATTTTTAGTGAGAAATTCGGCCACAAACTCCTCGATTTCCCAAGTTGTAATTCCTGGTTGTATTAGTTTTGCAATTTCTTTATGGCACGCTGCAAGAATATCTCCGGCCTTTTTCATTGCTTCAATTTCACGTTGAGATTTAAGGACAATCATGAAGAATAATCCCCTTCCTTTATGGTTAATTTTATGTATATTGAACAATTTGGTTCACATATATATACCTTTTGACTCTGATGGCAACACTTTTTATATTACCTCTAACCGCTCATTTTTTCAAAATTTGTTGCTACTTTGAAACGTCTTTTCGAGATGTTCATGATATTGTAATAATCACTTGTTCTTAATATGGTACTTTTCCATTCTTTTTGGTAGAATAAATATATTAATATTAAAAATAGGTGAGTGAAAGCCAATGATTGGTGACCGTGTTAAGAAATTTCGATTAGAAAAGAAGATGTCCTTATCCGAACTTGCAGAACAAGCCGGAGTGGCAAAATCTTATTTAAGTTCCCTTGAAAGAAATTTGCAAAAAAATCCTTCCATCCAATTTCTTGAAAAAATTGCTGCTGTATTAAATCTTCCAGTTGAACATTTAATCCATGAGCAAATCGACAAAGATACACTGGATAGTGAATGGATGAATCTTGTCAAAGAAGCTATGAGCTCAGGTGTTTCCAAGGACCAATTTCGTGATTTCCTAGAATTTAATAAGTGGAGAATAAATCAAAATAATAATGATTAATCAGAACTTTGTCTAAAGAAGAAAAGCATTCTACAAAAAATGTCACTTTTTGTAGAATGCTTTTTTCATTTAATATGTACCTGAAGGCTCTCCTAGCGAATCTTGATTAAGAAATTCCCGTACATCTTCAATTGATATTCCAAGTTTCTTTGCTTCTAATATCAGTGCCACCCATTCCTGGTCGATCACATTCACTTCACTATTCGTAATGAACATTCATCTCACTCCTAAAATACATTTCGTATTCCAGGTAGCCCGGCCATCATAGCAAGTATGGCACTCACCTTAGATCCTCGGCTTTGCGTCCCTGTTTTTCAAAAGGTTTGCCTTTTTCTGTTTTCAGTCCAACTTAAGCATTACCGAATACCATTTTCTACTATCTTCTGCTAGGTCAATTTACTTAAACCTAAATGATATGTTCATTATATCTAGTCCTTTTATAACAGGGTGTTATAATTTGTCATTTTTATTAAGTTTCGAACTACTTTTTCACCCAAAATATCCCAATATTCTACAAATACCTTTCCCTTTTCTTCATTCCGAAAAAGAAAAGAGAGGGGAATTTAGAGAATCCCCTCTCATTCAATAAAAATTTGTAAAGGAGAATCGTTAACAACTTACTCCCTTACTGAAATATTTTTGAAATCCCTTCTGCAGTAACTGTTGGTTCAATTCGGGATTTACTGTTTCGCATGTCTGGAGAGTAATCATTGAACAGGTGATGCCAATTTTACAGGCATCTTCAGTACTTAGGCCTTTTAAATAACCAAATAAAATTCCTGCAATAAGTGAATCGCCTGCTCCAGTTACTTCCACAACCGGAATACTTGGCGGTACAATGGCTCCGGCTTCTCCATTTCTTGTGAAATAAATTAAACCTTTCTCTTGTCTTGTGATGACTACCTTCTCTACACCCTTTTTCAAGATCAATTCGGCTGCACGGTAGAAATCCCCCTCAGAGGTAATCTTAATTTTCGACAGGGCTTCAGCCTCTTTTTGATTGGCAATTAACCATGTAACCCCATCTAAAGAGGCAGGTAATTTCGCTGTTTTAGGTGCAGATACTGTTGCGATACAAACTGGTATGTCTGTTTTTTTACAGCTATTTATAACTTGTGCAATTACCTCTGCGGGAAAATTCATATCTATTAAAATCATTTTTGCACTTTTAATATAGTGCATATTGGTCTCAAAAAAACATTTTTGCACTTCATTATAAATTGTCATATCTGCAAGGGCGATTGCCATCTCACCATCATCATCAAGTACCGCTGTATAGGTTCCCGTTGGTTTTCCTTGAATTATTTCTGTGGGACTTACATCAACAAAGTTTTTAGTTTTTTGCAGGAGCCATTCTCCTTCAGAATCTGCTCCAACATAGGCTAATAAAGCCGTATTTAATCCAATCCGCCCCGCATTTTCTGCAATATTTCTAGCTACCCCGCCTCTTGACTTCATACTTAAGGCCGGGTTTGATGTACCGTGGGCTAAGGGTTTAAGGGCTTGTATTTTCCAATCTACATTTGCACCGCCGATACAGAGAATATCAACTTTTTTTGTTTCCTGTCTATTCATTGTCAGTACAACTCCTTTGGAAACATTTTTGATTCAAGGCAGAATTGCAATAATATTCCCTACTATATAATTATTACGATACTAATCCTTAAAATCCTTGTGGACAATATTGGAAAGATTGTTCGAGTGCAAAAAAATCCCCTAAAACAAGCATGAGAACAAGTTTTGTCCTAATAAAATTATTATGAGGATTAAATTTGTCTAAATTGTGACATTTAGCATATAATATTAATAACATTTAAATATACTTAATATTATTAATATTCTAATAATGGTGGTGTAAACTATTATGACTGTTATACATGTGTTAAACTTTTCAATTCCTATCGCGTTTATTGTATTTGCTGGCTTTTTTCTCGATCGAATATGCAAACCCGACAAATAAAGAAAATTCGCCGATTGGCGAAGACAGAGGCGTAGTTGCACTTATGCCTGATAGGAAGTTATACTTTCCTATCGGCCAAAGGCTGGTGATAAGTGAAATTGTTGTTCACTTCATCTCCAGCTTTTTTTGATCAGTTATTTTTTTTTGTCTATTTGGGAATGCTACATCCGAAGACGAAAGGAGTGTTGAATTTGGCACGCGGAGAACATTTTGAACATAAAAAGAAAGGTCATCCCGGAAATTTCCCTGAAAACAGTCTAACTGAAAAGCACAGCAAAGAAGCGATTGGGGATGAGGAATTTCTAGTTACCAGGGAAGCCTTTAAAAATAGGATTGAGGAAGACGAAGGGCGTGGAGATACTGCCCGCTTGCTGCCGGAACAGATGGAATAATCAAAAGGCGTGAATTTCTCACGCCTTTTAGCTTTTAGTACTGACCTTTTTCAATACTTAAATTCCCGATAAATTGTGAAAATTCAATGGTCTTTAACCACTCTGCGGCTTTTTCAATATCCTTTGAGAAAATGCGGTCCTTTTTAATGGAAGGTACTTGTTCGCGCCCTTTTTCAAAGAACATTTTTGTATGACTTGCCATTTTATCTACCCCGCGAATTTCTACAGCCTGCATTGCACAAATAAGCTCAATAGCAAGGACTCTCCTTACATTTTGGATGATTTGATACGCATGTCTGGACGCGATTGTTCCCATGCTCACGTGATCCTCTTGATTGGCTGATGATGGAATGGAGTCCACGCTGGCAGGATGGGCAAGTGTTTTATTTTCAGATACTAGTGCAGCCGCCGCATATTGCATAATCATTGCCCCAGATTGTAAGCCCGGTTCAGGACTTAAGAATGGCGGCAGGTCATTTAGCTGCGGATTCACTAATCGTTCAATACGCCGCTCGGAAATATTGGCCAATTCTGCAACGGCAATTTTCATGAAGTCCATTGCAAAAGCAATTGGCTGGCCATGGAAGTTTCCACCTGAGATGACTTTTTCACCATCATCAAAAATTAGCGGGTTGTCTGTTGCCGCATTCATTTCAATTTCTAGTTTTTCTTTCACATAATCAAGTGCCTGCCAAGAAGCACCATGAACTTGCGGGATACAACGGAGCGAATAAGCATCTTGAACCCTTAATTCTCCCTGCTGTGTGGTTAGTAGACTATCACTTAAATACATACGGATTCTTGCTGCTGTATCAATCTGCTGTTGATAGCCCCTTGCCACATGGACTTCTTCTGCAAAGGCATCAATGATCCCGTTCAGTCCTTCAATTGTCATCGACGCAATCAATTCACTTTCATGTGCCAGCTGCTCGGCTTCCAAGTAACCGACAACACCAATTGCTGTCATCGCCTGTGTTCCGTTAATTAGGGCCAGACCTTCTTTCGCTTCTAATGTGACCGGGAGGATTCCTTCTTGTTGAAGCGCCTCAAGTGATTCCATTTTGTTGCCTTTGTAAAATACCTCCCCTTCACCAATCAGCACTAACGCAAGATGCGATAGTGGAGCCAAGTCTCCGCTTGCGCCAAGGGACCCTTGCTGCGGAATGACGGGAGTAATATCTTTATTTACTAATTCCAAAAGTCTTTCAATGACAAGTGGTCTGATTCCTGAGTATCCCTTTAATAGTGCGTTCGCACGAAGGAGGACCATTGCTTTTGCCACAACCTCAGGAAATGGATCACCGATTCCGCAAGCATGGGAACGAATTAAATTGAGCTGCAAATCCTGGACATTGTCTTTTTCAATCAGCACATCACTAAATTTTCCAAACCCAGTTGTAATCCCATAAACTACTCTCGATTCCGAAACAATTCTTTCAACAGCTTCACGGCTTTTTTGGACAGCCGCCATACTAGTCTCGGATGCACTGACCTTTTGCTTGCGGAATAAAATATCTTTCATCTGTTCCAATGTTAAACTATTGCCTGTAAGTGTTATCACATTTCTCTCTCCTCTACCACTTTAGTATAATAAAGAAAGAGGCTGGATTCCGAATCACATTAGATTGGGAGTCCAGCCTCTTTTATAAAAACAAATGAATATTGATCTAATTTTTTGAGATGCCTCATTCGTCATCATTCCATTCTATTAACTATTCTAATGATAATATTGTATGGGATAAAAACCTTATTTGTCAATTGAATTTTCTGAATTTTAACACGATAACACTTTAGCAGGATAATATACAAAAGGAACGTAAAAGAGGGCTATTCAATAAGATATGTCATCTTCATGAATAACCCCTTAGTATGCTGTTAATCAAACTTCAATCCTTTTAATGCTTCTGCTAATGCATTATTCAAAGGTTCTTCTTCCTTTTGCTGGTTTTTCAAATACTTTTGTACAGTCCGTTTATCTACTTTACCACCAGATTCTTTTTTACGGCGCGCTTGGAAAGCAGATAGTTTTTCACGATATCCACATTTACATGCGAAGATTTGGCCTTCACCTTCACCACGCAGCTCAAGTTTTTTATGACATTGCGGGCAGCGTGCGTTTGTGGTGCGAGAAACATTTTTACGATGACCGCATTCCCGGTCTTGGCACACAAGCATTTTTCCTTTTTTGCCATTCACTTCAAGCATAGGCTTTCCACAGTCCGGACAATTCTTTGTAGAAATGTTGTCGTGCTTATACTTTTTATTACTTGATTTAATTTCAGTAACAATTTCTTTTGTGTAGGTTTTCATTTCACTAATAAATACTTCTTTTTTCAACTTACCATGGGCAATTTGATCAAGCTTCTGCTCCCACTCGGCTGTTAAAGTCGGGGATTTAAGTTCCTCAGGCACTAAATCTAACAATTGACGACCTTTAGAAGTAATATGAATGTCTTTGCCGCGCTTTTCAATTAAGAATGAATTGAATAGCTTATCAATGATATCCGCACGTGTCGCTACCGTACCAAGGCCGCCAGTCGATTTTAAGGTCTCGGCCAATTGTTTGTTTTTCGTATCCATATACTTTGTTGGATTTTCCATTGCCGACAGTAAGGTCGCTTCATTAAAATGAGCAGGCGGCTTTGTTTGACCTGATGTTTGAGCAATTAGTTTGACGTTTAATGTATCACCTTTATCGATCCGAGGTAAAATCTGCTCTTTCAGATCATCATTTTCATCGTCCTCATCAAGCCGATTATTGTAAACTTCCTTCCAACCAAGCGACAAAATGGTTTTTCCTCTTGCAACGAAGTTTTCCTCACCAATTTTCGCACGGAGCGTTAATTGCTCGTACTCAAATGCCGGGAATAATACCGCCAGGAAGCGTTTAACAACTAAATCATAAATTTTTCGTTCTTTATCTGTAAAAGCGGAAAAGTTAACGTATCCTTCAGTCGGAATAATCGCATGATGATCGGATACCTTGCTATCATCAACAAAGGATTTAGAAGCCTTGATTGGCTTTTTTAACACTTTGCTTGTTAATAAGCGATATTCGCCTATTCCACATGCCTTCAGACGCTCTGGTAAGGTAGGAACAATATCTGACGAAATAAATCGTGAATCTGTTCGCGGATAGGTTAAAACTTTATGTTGCTCATACAGCTTTTGCATGATGTTTAACGTTTCCTTTGCAGAATAACCAAAGATTTTATTCGCATCGCGCTGCAGTTCCGTTAAGTCATAAAGACCAGGTGAAAAAGACTTCTTTGGCTTTTTCTCAATTTCCGTTACGAGCGCATTTTGTCTGCCCAGTTTTTTTACAATCGCATCGATTTTCTCTTTATCAAAGCTGCGGCCGTTGCCTTTTGCATCTTGCCATGTCAGCTTTAATTGGTCTGTTGTTTGCGCTTCGATACCGTAATAGGTTTGTGCTTTAAAGGTTTTTATTTCGTCTTCACGTCCGGCAATAATCGCAACAGTTGGGGTTTGCACCCGGCCGCAGTTTAGCTGTGCATTGAATCTAGTTGTTAATGCCCGAGTTGCATTTAGACCGATATACCAGTCAGCTTCCGAACGGGCGACAGCTGATGCATATAAATTGTCATACGCCTTACCCGGCTTCAAGTTTGCAAAGCCGTCTTTTATTGCTTTATCGGTAACAGATGAGATCCATAGACGTTTAATCGGTTTATTGACTTTTGCTTTATCAATAATCCAACGTGCGACTAATTCTCCCTCTCTTCCTGCGTCTGTAGCCACGATTATTTCGACCACATCATTTCTTATCAGTTGACTCTTAACGGCATTAAACTGCTTTCCAGTCTGCTTAATGACGGTCAATTTCAAACGCTCAGGGAGCATTGGCAGATCTTCTAAATTCCATGTTTTAAATTTGACATCGTAACTTTCCGGGTCAGCAAGCGTGACGAGATGTCCTAGTGCCCACGTAACGATATATTTATTTCCTTCAAGATAGCCGTTTCCTTTTTTATTACAATTAAGCACACGTGCAATATCACGTGCGACAGAAGGTTTTTCAGCAATTACCACACTTTTTGCCATATATAAATCATCCTTTCGAGTTTCCATTAGTTAAATATATCATAAGAGGCTTATCGATTCAGTAATTCCAAAAATTTCAATGCCGGCATGTCACATGGGTATACATCGTTTTACCTATCTATTTTTCTTGTATAATCTTCCATCGGAATAGTATGATGTAGAAGCAAAACTATCGAAACGAGGAAACATAATGAGGATTAGGGATTGGGATACAAATTTAAAGGTTCGCTTGTTTGCCGAAGCGATGATGAACATCACCTTTTGGATGTTTTTTCCGTTTTTGACGATTTATTTTGCCGAGGAATTCGGCAAAAATAAAGCCGGCTTATTATTAGTCTTTTCACAGGTTTTTTCCGTTTTTGCCAACCTTATGGGCGGCTATTGTGCTGACCGATTTGGGAGAAAACGAATGATGGTTCTTTCCGCAATCGGTCAAGGGCTTTCGTTTTTATGCTTTGCACTGGCAAGTTCTCCCTGGTTTCAATCACCCTGGTTAGGCTTTATCTCGTTTGCCGTTGCTGGTGTGTTTGGTTCTTTTT
The DNA here is from genome assembly GCF_049463095.1 of Neobacillus sp. 19. Taxonomy (NCBI): domain Bacteria; kingdom Bacillati; phylum Bacillota; class Bacilli; order Caryophanales; family Bacillaceae; genus Neobacillus; species Neobacillus sp. 19. Next base: position 50,116 of record NZ_JBMPZU010000059.1, read on the forward strand.
ACTGGCCTGCAAGTCAAGCGATGGTTACCGATGTCGTCGAAGAAAAACATCGCAGCAGTGTATTTGCCATTTTTTATACATCTATTAACATAGCAGTTGTTATAGGGCCAATATTGGGGGCCATTTTTTATGTCCACTATCGTTTTCAGCTGCTGCTTTTTGCTGGAGCCGTTTGTATTTTACTAGGTTTTATTCTTAAGAAATGGACGAGGGAGACCGTAATTTTCCAACAATCGGCCCCCCTATCAAGTGATGGAAAATGGTATTACTTTTTACAAAATCAACTAAGGGATTATGGGCTTATTGTAAAGGATAAAACGTTCCTGCTCTTTATTATTGCAGGGGTATTGGCCGGACAGACCTTTATGCAATTAGACTTATTAATTCCCGTTTACATGAAGGACTTTGTCAAAAATCAACCCCTCCTTTCCGTTGGCAATTGGTCATTTACCGTTAGTGGTGAGCAGGCATTTGGCATTGTCCTCGCTGAAAACGGCTTACTTGTTGCGCTAATGACCGTTTTTGTTACGAAGTGGATGGGAAAATATTATGAAAGAAACGTGTTTGTCCTTTCTTCAGTTGTCTACGCCGGTTCCATCGTTATCTTCAGTCAAACCCATTGGATTTGGGGCTTAATCGCCGCCATGGCCGTTTTTACCTTTGGCGAATTAATGGGTGCAGGGCTGCAGCAAAGCTTTGTTTCTAAGCTCGCACCAGAGCATATGAGGGGGCAGTATTTCGCTGCCGCCAGCTTACGATTCACCCTTGCGCGGACGATTGCACCACTTTCTATACCGATGACGGTTTGGATCGGCTATGGTTGGACGTTCTTTGTTCTCTTCGTTTTGGCACTGGTCAGTGCAGGATTATATTGGGCAATGTTTCATGTGTTTGAAAAAAACAAAGCGGAAGCTCCCGTTTAGCGGCGTATAGACTGGAGCACTTCGACTGAGATAAAGGAAACACGGAGAGCGGAGCGCATCCGTGTTTGACTTATCGTAGGGAGAAGAGCGAAGTCTACTAGCCGCTGGGCGCTGTAGCTGGACTATTCTCAAAATTGATCCTGGTGCTTTTTTATTATCAACAAAAGTTCAGAAATTCGTCAAAAATTTGTACTAAATTGTTCACATTTACCTCTTTTAATATTATAATTAACTTGTAAACGTTTTATATTAAAAGGGCGGTGGAATCAATGGAATTATCGCAATTCATGGCTCCAACATCATTATCTGGCATTATTACATTTCTCGTATTATTTTCCACAGGTATTTATTTTAATATAAAAGTATATGGAAGCAAGCTACAGTAGGGATATATTATCTTTGCTGTTTTTTTTTGCTCTTTTCAGCCTGATACCTTTTTAAGTATTCAAATCTGGCTGATTGGTACACAAAAGGGTATAATATTAATTTAAAAATAGAATGGTTTTGGAGGAAATTTTTCATGTGGACTGATTTTAAAAAATTTGCCATGAAAGGCAATGTTATCGATTTAGCCGTCGGGGTCGTTATTGGCGGGGCTTTTGGAAAAATTGTTTCCTCATTAGTTGAGGATATCATTATGCCGGTGGTAGGATTATTAGTGGGGAAAGAAGACTCCTTTTCGAAACTTGCTTTTTTCGATATAAAATATGGACAATTTATTCAAACAGTGGTTGATTTCTTTATTATCGCCTTTTCGATTTTCCTTTTTGTAAAGTTCATCAACCGCTTCAAAAAGAAGGAAGAGGCCGCTCCTGTGCCCGCCAAGATCGACCGAAGTGAAGAGCTATTAGCCGAAATTCGCGATTTGTTAAAAGAAGAAAGAGAAATTTTAAGAAAAAATGAAACATCTTGACCACTTCATCGTATATTTTTAATAAGAAAACATTTTAGAGGTGAAGAAAATTGTATTCACAAACATCAACAGAATATATGCCCTCCGTCTTACGTACGTTTGCTTTATCCCTTGCGATTGCCTTTTTAGGGACAATGGCAGGAGTTTATGTACCACCAAGCTTATTTTTACCGCTAGCAATTTTGGAATTTGTGATGATTCTCGCTGCTGTCTTTTTTAGACGAAAAAAAGCAATTTCTTATTCATTCTTATATATTTTCACATTCATCTCAGGGATTACGCTTTATCCCATTGTCGCCTATTATGCAGCAACTGCGGGGGCAAATGTCGTCATCATGGCCTTTGCCACCACAACGGTTGTATTCTCCGGTATTTCAATTTATGCGGCAAAATCAAAACGTAACTTTTCTTTCTTGGGAGGATTCCTGCTTGCTGCCTTGCTAGCAATGGTCGCGATAGGACTCTTTAATATGTTCTTCCCGCTAAGTTCTACCGGGATGCTTGCCTATTCCTTTATCGGGGTAGTCGTATTCAGCGGCTATGTTCTCTTCGATATCAGCCGTATGAAACACTACGGTGTAAGAGCAGAAGATGTGCCATTAATGGCCCTAAGCTTATACTTAGATTTTATTAACCTATTCATCAGCATCCTGCGCATTTTCGGGATTCTTAATAGCAAAGACTAATAGGAAAAGGAGCTTGGAACTATCCAAGCTCCTTTTCCTATTTGCTGTTATGAATTAAGGTCAATCCGCGTTGAATCATTTGTTTAACTGACTCATCCCAGTGTGCAGTCTGCAGTTTTTCTTCAATAATGGCAATCTGAGGATGGGCTTCATCGTGCATTTTATAGAGTTCTAATAGTTCGAGCCTCAATAACCATTCCTTAGGATAGTGATCATCTAAAATAGCTAAGACCTTCGTTACTCTTTCATCATCCCAACTAGAATTCTCACGTAAGCCCCTAATTTCATTATATAAGGATTCTATTTCATTCCAAACCTGCGGCTCCACGATTTCCTCTGTTACTTCGATTGATGGTACTTCAAAATAATGATTAGGGTCAGCTGCACCCGCAAAGACAGATGTTATTCTTGCCCCTACTGCCATATCAAATGTCCCCCAGGATTTTTCAAACAGAACCTGATCCTTATAGGTCACTTTACAATCATTAAACGAAATTAAGGAGGGCTTCCCATCGGCAAACAATATACTTTTTACAGTACCCTTTACTTTTACGCCACTTTGGAATTTTAATTTAGCCGTCTTTTTTTCTATGATCCCTAACACTCGTAATTTCTCCTCCGAACACTCTTCTAAGACAATATCACCTTTCAAACAGCCAATGGGTGTCCCAAAGCCTTTACGGTGCGTTTCTTTGCCGTGACCGTCCAACTGCTGATTGTTGAGCGATAATGCGGTTGGCCCCTTTGTCCGGAAATAAACCGCTTCCCCGCTTTTATCCTTAAATATAGTATCGAGCGTACCGGTTACTTGCAAACCAGAAGAAAAAACCATCGTCGCGACACTTTCTGTTTCCAATGCCTGTTCAAGGCTTTCCGTTCCGCCTTTACGAAACGCCATCGTCTCAGCAAATTGATCAACGGCAGCAACTAAATCATCAAAGGTTTTACAAACAAATAACTGCGGCTGCGGCTTGGTCACATCATATGGGGTCTTTGTGCATTCTTCAATCGAAAAAGGGATTTTTCGTACATCATCTTTTAGGCAGCTCTGGCTTTCCCCCACTGACGAAAGCAGGCCTGCCCCATATATTTTAGGATTGTCGAGTTCTCCAATTAGCCCATATTCAACGGTCCACCAAAATAGCCTTGAAACCTGATCTGCTTCTGATAACCCCTTTACTTTCATTCTCGCTTCTGCAACCTGCATTTCTGCTTCTTTTACCTGCTCAGGGGTCGAGTTAGGATCTTCTGCGACAATTGTTAAATGGCGAACCGCCATAAAAACCTCCAGCTTCTCTTTACTGGAGAGTGCCTTGGCACCCATTTCGCCAATTCTCCTCACAAACTCGCGATACGATTCATCCAATAGAATAGGTGCGTGTCCTGCTGCTTCGTGAATCATATCAGGTGCAGGGGTATAGGCAATATTTTGGATGTTCCGTATTTCTGTTGCAATCGGGAGAATTTCATTTGCTAAAAAGCCATAGAAAGCCGAACCGGGAATGAGGCCGTCAATTGTAACTGCGCCCCAGCCCACCTTTTCCAGGCTTTCATTCATGTCATCTACCTTAGGAATCGATTCAGTCTTGATGCCCGAATCCTTTAACCCATTGACGTAGGCGGGATGGGCAATATCCTTTAAAAAATAATGATTTTGTTTCATGACAAAGCGCCAAACCGCATGTTCAATAGGTGTATAACGATGATAATATTGCTTTGAAATATATGGCTGTAAATGCACAGGTATTTTCTTTTTACCTTGTCCAGTCATCTTAACCCTTCCCCTTTTCAAAGAATATTTTTTTAAAATTGCTATGAAGCCTCAGGCAAGCGAGAGCATTTTCGGTCGCAATCGTTCCTTTGCCCTTCTCATTCTCGTTTTGACAGTAGACATGGGCAAATTACTTTTCTTGGCTATTTCTAAAAGAGTTAAATCCTGATAGTAATAGAGATAAATAGGGTTCCGGTAAATATCCGGTAACGTCATTACCTTTTCAGCCATCTGTTCAGCAGAAATTTTATGTAAGAGTTCATCTTCAGGCATGGATGCTGATTCGCTCGAGGCAGTGGCAGAGTAGGAATAGACCTCTTCCTTCCAAAATTGCTTTCGACTTGTTTTCTTTCCGCCAGTAATCACGGCATTTATTAATCGCGATTGTAAACAGCCAGCTTTTATATTTAGATTGCTCCTTAATGGAAGGATATGCTAGATAAGCAGAGAGTAATACCTCCTGATATAGATCCTCTGCTAATTCTTTATGTTTCACTAATGAAAAAATATAGTTAAAAATGGCTGTTCCATATTCATTGACTAAATCCTCAAATGCATTCATTTCTCTTAAGTCCTTTCCATAGGCAAAATCATCTACTATTCAATAGACGGATAGGACAGCTTTTCCCCCTACACTTACGGAAAAATTTTCTACCGCTCACTTGTCTCTGGGATAACCCCCTTCATGAAAATGGAAACACCGATTTTCTTACATACGGTTAAATAATGCATCATGGCCAACAAAACAGAGCCCGTGTTCATTCCAATAATAATCCCATTCATTTGCCATTCCGGCGAGGACCCGAGCCACAGTATGAGTGCAAACGTGATAATAATCGACCAAATAATATGGATAAATGCCTCCTTAATCATATCGAGGCCAATCAAAAAGGCCTGCAGCGGCATGATAAAAAAGTGAAATAAGAAAAACGGCCAAAGCAGCTGGAGAAAGATCGCAGATGTATTTGATTTAAAAAATAGTGAAGTTAATTGCGGCGCAAAAAAGTAGAAAATTGTCACAGCCACAATTCCATACACAAGTGTCAACATCATCACCTGCTGCAACATCTTTTGTAAAGTAGAATAATCTTTTTGTGAATAGGTTTTCGACACAGCCGGGATTAAGACAATCATTAATGAGTGAGCAATAAAGGCCGGGAAGAATCCGATTGAAACCGCCACACCCATGAGCATCCCAAACTGCTCTGTCGCAAGTGTGTCGGTCATTCCCGAGCGTATGAGCGCCGCCTTAATCACGAATGGTTGAATCGCATTTGTAAAGGCGGAAAACAAACGCAGACCAGTAGTTGGAATCGATACTGCCATTAAATTTTTCCGAACGATCTTTTTATTAATATTTGAAAACGGCTGCCGTTTCAGCTGCTGAAATTGGATAATAAACATGTAAATTAAATAAAGAAACACAACAATCTCGCTGCCAATCAAAGTACCAATGGCAATTAACAACGACGATTCCGCATCAAAGGCAAGAAAGCGGAACAGAACAAACAGTGCGCCAAGCTGAATGACTTTTCGTAAAAAATTGGAGACCGCTATTTTTCCCATCTGCTGCACACCCATAAAATATCCCCTTGCAACAGAGGTGAAAGCAATCACTGGTATGAGAATCATCACCAGCCATCTCACGTACGGATGATAGGTATTAAATACTGGAATAAACGGGATAACTGCCGCCGCTATTAGAAATAAAATGCTTGTGAACACAATCGTAATCGTGAGGGAATGATGAAGGATATTCCTGTGATACCGTTCTTCCCTTTCTGCAATAAATTTGGAAATCGATACTTGCAGCTCAAAGCTGGACAACAGCACAATTAAAAAGATCGATGGCAAAATCGACATATAGAGTCCTAATCCATGAGACCCCAGCTCTCGCGCAAGAATCATATTCACCAGGACTTCAATTCCTTCACCTAAAAAAGCAGAAGCAGCTAAAAAGAATATTCCTTTATAGTATATAGCCAATTTTATAATCTCCCTTTTATTCATCTCATTTAAACTTATGAGACAAGTTCCCTGAATAGTAGGAGAATTTTTCGCATGAAAAAAAGGGCTTTCGGAAGCCCTTTTTAAACATTTGTAGTAATCATTTGTTTACCGGTATTTTTTTTAACTAAAAATGTCAAGAAGACGATCACAGCCAGAAGACTTAATTGACTAATGGTTGTTTCCCATGTTGGATACAAGCCAATCCAGTCAATGAACGGCAAGTTTTCAACCGTTGACGTTGGCAGAACATTCGAAATCTGCAGGGCATGGATGCTAATTCCTAAAATCTTAAAAGCCAAGAAGTAAATTAACAGAGTCGCCGCTTTAAAAAACAAGCGGATTGGAATCTTCACACTGTATTTAATAATAAGAAAGCCTGCTATTACTAAAATACCAATGGCTAAAACAACTCCAGCCGTAAGCTGTGCTAAACTAATATACGGGGTAATTCCGGTATAAAAGATGATGGTCTCAGCGCCTTCACGAAAAACAGAGAGAAAGCTAATGAAGCTGAAGGAAAGAAGGCTTCCCTTGGCAATGGCTTGCTGCATTTGCTGATTAATGTATTTGTTCCAGTTTCCGATGCTAGATTTATTATGCAGCCATGCACCGACTGTCAGCATCATCGCAACCGCTACCACACCTGTTATTCCTTCGATATATTCCCGGCTTGAAGCGGCCACAATTTCTGAAAAAACGATGTTAATGATAACTGCAAGAACAGCACTGGCCAATATCCCTGCAATCACACCAGACCAAATCCACTTTTGCTTGGAGGTTTCCCCCATTTTTTTCAAAAAGGCAATTAACGTAGCAACAACTAATAATCCTTCTAATCCCTCACGTAATAAAATAAGGGCTGCATCCCAGAAAGAATAATTAGTCTTGCTCATTAACGGTGCTAGGCGAGTGTTTAGTTCCTGCACGATAGCCGATGCCCTTTCGGATTTTACTTTTTTTGAATTTAGAATACTGATAGCAGTAGGAATCTGTGTTTCAATATCGCTATATAACTTGTTATCTTTGGTGGAAACATCCCCTTCCACCATTGGCCAGATAGTAAGGAGTTCGTTTAATTGGCTGCTGGCACCTTGATAATCCTTTTCAGAAATTTGTTTTTCTGCTTGGCTTAAAAGGTGTGACACATCTGTCAGCGAATAATTTCCTTCGGGTGCTTTAGAAGTTCTTCCCGCTAAAAAGTTTTCTACCTCAGCTTTTAATAATTCCGCATTTTGCTCCGCCTTTACCAAATCAGCGGGCTCCTGGGTAATTGCAATTCGAATCAGAGCCGTGTATTTTTCAATATTCCCATATGCGGCAATGCTCTCGTCATGGACAATCTTTTCTGATGCCGTCCATTCATCCATTAATTTTTGGTAATGGCCTTTTAGGGCGGTAATATCTTCTTTTTCTATTGACGCTTGTAGATTGTTTATAAGTGGCAGTAACTGTTTCACCTGTTCGTTTGCTTTTTCTTTATCTCGAGGATTTTGTTCCTCCTCATACAGCACAACTGCACTTGAAAGGGACGAAAGGCTTTTTGAAAGTTCCTCATTTTTCACCGTGCCTTTAGCTAGTAAACCTTGAAGCTCTTTTAATTCTTGATCCACCTTCTTGGCCCCGTTGCTGTCAGCTTTCTTTATTACTTTCCATTCGGCTACAAATTGCTCCATGTTTTTCGCCACAATCGCCTGCTCGCCATCTTTGGCTTTCATTAAGCTATCGCCAATCAGGACAAATAATTCATCATGATTTTCTGCCGCTACAACAGGTTGTGCTATTTGAAAAAAAACAATCAGCATGGAAAGTAGCAGTAAGGGTCTCCATTTCATGATTAATCGTTGCATTCATATCTCTCCTCTGTAAAAAGGGAAACCATTAGTTAAAAAGTGTCTCTCCTATAAATCCACCCTGTTTTGTTCCCGGTAAACAAGCAAAAATGGCGCTTCCCCGGTGGGATATATATTCATTTAATTTATCCATCTTCGCTAATCGATTTTGGATGGGGATAAATTGTTTACTTGGTGCACGCTGGAAACAAAGGAATAGCAACCCAGCATCAAAACTGCCTGTCTTCACATCCATTCCATCAGAGTAGGAATAGGCCCGGCGCAGGATCTTCTCAGAGCCGTCTCCATGTGACAGCCGGGCATGTGAATCAACAGGGATGCTAAATTGACCTTGTTCATTTTTCTTTTCCAAATCTAATGTTTCAAATTCATCTTTTTGTCCAAGCGGTGCTCCGCTTTCACGGTAGCGGCCAAATGTGTTTTCCTGTTCCCTTAAATTGGTCCGATCCCACACCTCAATAAACATTTGGATCCGGCGGACTACGAGATAGCTGCCATTAACGAGCCAATCAGGACCATCTCCCGGCTGGACCCATACATGATTGTTTAATTGATTTTCACTATTGACATCTGGATTAACCGTTCCATCCTTGAAGCCAAAGAGATTCCTTGGCGTTTCATTTTTCGGATCCGACTGTTTGGTTCGCTGGAAGCCTGTTTGTGCCCACCGCAATGTTGCTTTACCTCTGGCGATTCGAATGAGGTTTCTAACTGCATGGAACGCCACCTGTAAATCATCGGCACAGGCTTGGATACAAAGATCCCCGCCAGTCCATGACTCATCCAAGGCATCGAGCGGGAATTTCGGAAGATCGACTAATTCCTTTGGCTGTTTGTGCTTTAGTCCAAACCTGTCCTGGTTGTCCTTTACAAACAAACTAGGGCCAACACCAAAGGTAATGGTTAAATTGGCGGGTGATAAGCCCGCCGCTTCACCCGTATCTTTCGGCGGAAGAAACTCATTACTCTCAAGTTCTCCAACAGGCTTTCCTTCAGTTAACAGGGCCGCAGCTGTTGTCCAATCCTTGAAAAGCTTTACTAATTCTGTTCGCTTCGATGTTGAAATATCTAATGAAACGAAATAAACATGATTCTGTGTATTGGTGGTAATACCGCCTTGATGTTTGCCATAAAACGGCACGATTTCACCTTTTGTTTCATGGCTTGATGCTTTGCTTTCATTGATTGAGAGGACTCCACCGAGTCCGGAGGCACCAAGGATTACCCCGACACCGCCGATTCCAGCTGTCTTCAGAATATCTCTTCTTGAAACCTTCTTTTCATTTAATGCATCTAAGCTGTTTGTGTTTTTCTTCAATTAAGACGCCTCCGTCACCATACCTATTTGAGAAAGTGGTTCTGCAAGTGCATCGATCGCTTGGCTTAGCCCTTTAACTTGTGCTTCTGTCAATTCCGTATAAAGCTTATAGCCTTCACCATTTTTCTGCTGGTTCAATAAACTATAAATCTCGTCAAAACGTGTTTGAATTTCCTTAGAAAGCTCTTCATCTTTTTTCTTTAATTCCGGACTTAGCAGTTGATAGATCTTTTCCGCACCCTCTACGTTCGCCGCAAAATCATATAAATCGGTATGGGAATACCGGTCTTCTTCACCGGTTACTTTAGATGTGGAAACTTCGTTTAAAAGATCGACTGCCCCAGTAATTAATAAATCGGGTGTCACTTCAACTGTATCGACTTTAGCTCTTAACAGATTAACATCTTTCATCAATTGGTCTGCATATTGTTCATAGCCCTTTGTTGTGTTTTCTACCCACAGTCCTTTTTCGATCCGATGGTATCCGCCCCATTCTGCCTCAGGGACATCTCCTTCACGGGCATCAATTTTCGGATCTAGATCACCAAACACTTCTGCGATGGGTTCAGCACGCTCATAGTGCATCCGCGCCGGTCCATAAAGCGCTTTTGCTTTATCGATTTCGCCATTTTTCACCGCAGTTGTAAATGCTTCTGTCGCTTTTACAAACTCCTCAATTTCGCCTATTGCATATTTACGGTATTCATCTGTTACCCCTTTGAGGGCTTCTGATGACGTATTCTTTGTTTCTTTCACGTTTTCAGTGGATGCAGATTTGTCTGTATTTGAACATCCGAATAAAAGACTGCTAGATAATAGTAATAATCCTGATACTTTTAGTAGGTTCATATGGACTTAGTTCCCCCAATTAGGTTAATAATGATAATCATTTTCATTAACTATAATAACAGCAATTGAGAATAATTTTCAATTGTTTTTCAAAAAAAAAAGACCTTCCAAATAAATTGGCAGGTCTTACTTAATTAACGAATGCTTAAATGCATAGATTACCGCTTGAGTACGGTCTTGGACGTTGAGCTTGCTTAAGATATTGCTGACATGGGTTTTGACGGTTTTTAAGGCGATAAATAATTCATCAGCAATGTCCTGATTGGTTTTGCCTTCGGCCATTAATAGTAATATTTCCAGTTCACGGCTTGTTAAATCTTCATGGAGCAGATGCGTATTCTTCTGGCGCATTTTCACCATCATTTTTCCGGTTACTTCTGGTTCGAGGACAGATTGTCCATGATATGTAGCCCGGACAGCATTCGCAATTTCCCCAGCTTTCGAGGTTTTCAACATATAACTAGTGGCCCCCGCCTCCAGCGCAGGATATACCTTTTCATCGTCCAAAAAGCTCGTCACGATAATGACCTTTGCCTCAGGCCATTGTTCAATGATTTGTCTTGTCGCTTCAATTCCATCCATTTCTTTCATGACCAAATCCATTAAAATGATATCTGGGCGAAGTTCTAAAGCGAGCTCTACACCCTTTTTTCCATCATCCGCCTCGCCAACCACTTCAATATCCGGCTGCGCCGATAAATAGGAGGAAACCCCGATTCTTACCATTTCATGGTCGTCGACAAACACTACTCTAATCATTGGCACCATCTCCATTAGTCATCACTGGGACCTTCACTTCCAGCCTTGTTCCTTTACCCTTCACACTAATTACTTTTAATGTCCCGCCCACTTCAACAGCGCGCTCGTGCATATTTTGCATCCCATAGGAACCCGCTTTCATTTCGTTTACTTCAAAACCAATTCCATCATCAACAATCCGTAAGATGACAAGATCATCTCGTTTGACCATCAGAACCTCGAACTTACTAGCTTTTGAATGCCTTAAGGTGTTCGAAACAGACTCTTGCAGAATTCGGAAGAGGTGGTCCTCTACCCCTTTATGTAAAGGAAAATCCTCTACCTTCCATTTTATATCCATTGTTACCTTTTGAGATAATTCGATTAGAAGTTCCTCTATTCCTTCTTGCAGTGATTTATTCTTTAAGGCAACTGGACGCAAGTGTAAAAGCAGCGCCCTCATTTCCAGCTGTGATTGGTGAATCATTTCCTCTACCAGCTTCAATTGCTTAGCTTCACGGTCATTTTCTGACTGCCCCTTTGTTTCATTAATGGCTGACATCATCATCGACGCAGCAAATAATTGCTGGCTTACAGAATCATGGAGCTCTCGGGCAAGACGATTTCGTTCCTGCTCAATTATCTCCTGAATTCTTGCCTCTTGGTCTTCAACCTTTTCAGTTGCTAACCGTTGAGAAAGCTTTGCCTGCTCAGACATTTGTTTCCCAATTTTTTCAATTCGCTCAGCAATCATTTGCATTTCCGTTACCGAGGCCTTCTCTTTTACTTCCAATTGTCTTCCTTCATCTAATTGATGCAAAGAATGTTCAATCGAGAGAAATTGTTTTCGCCAAAAAAGGCCCTGCGCCCCGCCTATAAGAATTCCTAGTGCAATACTAAATGCAGGAACAAAAATGACAATCGGAATATCCATGAAATTTTTGCTCCATAATTCCGACCAGTTGTTTAATGGGAACACAAAAATAAAAACAGCTCCGATGATAATTGCGATGAGAAAGGAAAAACCGACACTCCAGACAATTTGACGTCCAGTTGTACTCATATCCGGCTCACCTCTAAATTCCCCACAACAAGCGATGTAAAAATTTTCACCTTTTGCTCGGACTGATCATAGCCAGGCGTTTTTAGCTGGAACATTTGATTGAACAACTTTGATTCATAATTGCCTAAAACGTTGGTCGAACCTATTACAGAAGAATGATGGATACTTACATCAATTTCATATGGAACAAGGATTTGGATATTCCCAATAATATTTCGGATAAAGATGACCGTTTCCCCTTTTGGCAGCATCGTGTAGCTGAGATCAATAATCGTATCGCCAATTCCGGCTTGAATGTTGACATCTTTCCAGTCATAAACACCTTCAGGAGTTTTTTGCTGCCCGATAAAAACATTGCTAAACAACGGCTCCGATTTAATCACGGTTTCTTCTTGCTGCAAAGCCTCTGGTTTAGCTTCTGGTTTGACAACATCTGGGGAAATCTTTTTTGGCTGTTTTTTAGCATTTAAAAATTGAATAAAGAAGTGCAGTAAAATAGCTAATAATAAAAATTTAAACGTCATCATATTGACGATACTCAGAACAAAAAAGATAATACCGCCGATAAATAGAAGTTTCCCTAATCTTTTGCCAGCTCTTTTTCGACCTAGATAAATCATACCGCCAGATATAAAAAGAGAGAATATCAGCCCTCTGTTAAAAAATAAAATCTCTAGAAGCAGAATGACAATACCGATGATCACCAGCCATCCAACATAATCATTTTTTGTATTTTTAAACATTGGCCACCCTCCCTTTTTATTTTTCTATTAGTAAAAAGGCGTACATCTACGCCTTTTTACTGTTTAGCTCCCGTACGCCAACAGGACGCCTCCACTTTTCTATTAGCATACCATATTTGATATTAAATGGACTTGCTTTATTCCAATTTCATTTCTTTTTCTAATTCGGCAATTCTTGAATCAATGGTATTGCGGTAGAAAGAGCTGTTCACTTGATGCTCTAAACGGTCCAGATAGTTTTCAATATCCTTAAATTTTGAGAAGGATTTATCTGAGTAAGAATTTGAATCAAGCACCTGGTTAATCCGGAGATTTGCCCGAGTTACATTTTCTCGGCCCATCAATTCCATCCGTCTTAGGTTCATGTCTTTTAGTTTGTGCTTCATTTCTTCATACTTTCTTTCTAAATCCCCTAGCTGCTCCTTTGTTTGTTCAAGAGATGCACTTAAACGGCTGGCACGATCCGCATATTGCTGATGCTCTGCTGCAGCAAATTGATAAAGCTCTGTTTCCCCTGCTTTAGAAGCTACATCTGCCTGATACTTTCTTTTTTCGGCTAACTCCATTGCCTGATGGTATTCTCTTGTAAATTCATCCTTCAATGCATATTGTCTTTCCAAAAGCTTTCTTACCTTTTCTGTTTCCAGCTCACATTGGCGAAGATATTGATTAAGCAAGGCAATTGGATTTTTCTTTTCCTTTTGATCAAGAGCCTCGTGTAAATCTGCGGTAATGGTGTTTTTAATTCTTGAAAATAAGTTGGTCATGATAAATCTCTCCCTTTTTTAATATTTGTTTAACTCATTCCATTGTTTTTCAAAATTGACAAATGGATCGGATTCTTCTTTGATTCTTGTATTTTTGTTCTCATTCCACTTTTTATAAACAAGGTAGAGAACATAAGCTGCTGCTACACCAATGATGGCTGGGGCGTTATGGATAGAGGCCATTAGGACAATGAAGCCGATGACCCCAAGACCAATCTTCCCTCCAGTGGATTCCGTTTTAATAAACTGTTTGAAGATGAAGTACAGGAGCACTAGGCTAACAAGTAACCCCACCATTGGACCAATTGTTGAGAGCAAGATGACCGCTGCAATCCCTCCAGCCATCAGTAAACCAAATTTTTTCATTTTGTTTCACTCCTTTCTTTTCTTGATTTCATCTTACCTTTTTCCATCGCTTTTCATAATTGCGCTAGAGCTTGATTTTTATATCGGTCCTAAGACGTAGAAAGGGTCAGCCCTATAAGCACCATGCTTAAAAGACTGACCCGTCGCATTATTTTGATATAAACATCTGGACCCAGTAATGTCGATAGGATCCACCCGCAGCGTAACCGACGCCAATACGGGTGTTGGAGCTTAATATATTCGCTCGATGACCTGAACTATTCATCCAGGACTGCACCACTGCCTGTGGCGTGGTTTGGCCAGCGGCAATATTTTCTGCTGCTGAACGGTAGGAAATACCAAAGTTTTTAATCATATCAAACGGACTGCCATAGGTTGGGCTAGTATGGGAAAAATAATTCTTATCCCTCATGTCCATCGCTTTATAGCGGGCTACCCTCGAAAGCTCCCAATCTGCCACCATTGGCTTCAGTCCATTTTTGGCCCGCTCTTGATTGGTTAACGAAATGACCTGACTTTCAATCGATTTCACACCGCCTAAATCAGGAATGGTTACCTTTTGACCCGGGTAGATCAAGTTCGGATTTTTAAATTGCGGGTTTGCTTGAATAATTTCCGTAATTCCGACTTGATACCTAACGGCAATTTTCCAAAGTGAGTCCCCTGGCTGAACAGTGTAAATTTGTTGGGCAAAAGACACACTCGGGATACAGAAAAGAGATAGTAAGAACAGAAAACTAAACCAAAATGATTTTTTCATTTTTTCGCCTCCTCCGAATATAGAATCTTGATTTCAGGCTCAAAATATACAAAGAAGAAAAAATATTATTCAGCTGTTCATTAGCTAAGGTTTCGGAGGCTCAAAATGTGAGAGATATTTCTTGGATGACCTATATTATGTTAATTTTAGCAAGTTACCGTCTAACCCATTTAATCGTATTTGATAAAATCACTGAATTTATCCGCAGACCTTTTATGAAAAAGGTCCAAGTTGAAACAGATGAGGGTCCTAAAACGAAGGAAGTACCTGCCTCCATGTTTGGTTATCTGTTGAAATGCTATTGGTGTGCCGGTGTGTGGAGTGCCATTTTTGTGGGCGGGGCGTATTTGCTTTTCCCAAGGGTTACATTCGTATTTATATTGATTTTTTCAATTGCCGGCGGCCAATCAATTATTGAAACCTTTGTCGGCGTCAATATTAAGAAAGTAGATTATTATTCGGAATTAAAGAAAAAAGACTAAATGCAATAATAGGCAAAATGAGTCCCCCTGCTGCATATACCTTTAGAAAGCTTAAATAATCGATAAGCTTAAAAAGGGGGATGAATAATGACTCTTTTGTGGACCATTACGCTTGGTTTTCTAATTTGTCTTGGTTGTGCGGCCTGGGTAATTTTTCATTTCTTAAGAGAAACGCTTGATTCAGAGGACGCTGTTCGAATAGATAATATTAATAACGACATTGAATAAGTTTTTACCCGGAACCCTGAATGAGGGTTCTTTTATTTGTAACTGAACCTAATATTTTTCCAACATGACATTTATTTTTCATTTTGGGAAAAATTAAACAAGAGATTATTTTAAAGGCTGGAGGCGTACATATGAATTCATCTGAAAATCAATTCCCTAAAACTTATTGGAGAGAAATTGATTTACCCACATTTGACGCATTAAACGAGGATTTATCAGTAGATGTAGCAATTGTCGGAGCGGGCATCACCGGGATTACTGCTGCCTATTTACTGTCTAAAGAAGGGGTAAAGGTAGCTATTTTAGAAGCCGGCGGTGTCTTAAACGGGACAACCGGGCATACAACTGCGAAATTAACAGCACAGCATGGCATTGTATATGATGAATTTATCAATCATTTTGGAAGGGACAAGGCACGGCTTTATTTTGAATCCCATATGAATTCCATTCAATTTGTCGAAAACACTGTGAAGGAAAAAGGGATTGACTGTGATTTCAGTAAGCAAGATGCCTATGTTTATGCCACGACAGAAGAATATGTCGACAAGATTAAAACTGAGTGGGAAGCGTACAAGAACCTTGAAATTGACGGGGCCATAAAAGATACTATTCCCTTTAATGTCCCAGCAAAAGCTGCCCTCGTCATGCACAATCAAGCACAGTATCACCCGCTAAAATTTTTAAAATCGCTTTTAGAGGACGCCGTAAATGCCGGCTGTTCTGTTTATGAAAATACGGTCGCTTCAGACATTGAGGACGATGATACAGAACCTAAAGTAGTGACAAAGTCTGGTCATAGGGTTACGTGCAAGCATGTGATTATTGCCTCCCATTTTCCTTTTTATGATAAACCTGGTCTTTATTTTGCCAGAATGTATGCTGACAGATCGTATGCAATCGGGATAAAAACCGATAAGGAATATCCTGGCGGCATGTATATAAGCGGCGACAGCCCAAGCCGTTCGATTCGTTATACCCCTTATAATGGGGAAAAGCTGCTAATTATCGGCGGCGAAAACCATAAACCGGGACAGGGTATCGACACGGTCAAACATTATGAGGCACTTCAGGAGTTTGCAAAGGATGTTTTTGGTTTATCTGAATATCATTACCGCTGGTCTGCCCAAGATAATGTCACATTAGACAAAGTCCCTTATATCGGCAAGTACACCGAAGGCCGTGAAAATGTTTTAATTGCTACTGGCTATAAAAAATGGGGAATGACAACCGGCATTCTTGCTGGACACTTGTTAACCGATTATGTAATGAATCGTGAAAACCCTTATATGGAGCTTTATTCGCCATCACGATTCCAGGCTGACCCCGCATTAAAGAGTGTCGTAACAACCAATGCAGATGTTGCCAAACATCTCATCAAGGGCAAGCTTGAATATACAGATAAGACACCTGAAGATTTACAAGACGGTGAAGGCTCTGTTGTCATGTACAATGGAAAACGTGCGGGCGCCTATAAGGACAAGGACGGCAAGCTTTATATTGTTGACACCACCTGTACTCATTTAGGCTGTGAATGCGAGTGGAACCGTGCTGAAAAATCATGGGATTGCCCATGTCATGGTTCGCGATATTCCTATTCTGGCGATGTAATTGAAGGACCGACAAAAAAAGCATTGGAGTTACTGAAGGAAGAACAGCTATAAGAAAGCGCAAGGGAGCTGGACAATTCTCGAAGTCAAAATTTTCTTATCTTAAAAAAACAACTAACGCCTCCTAACCTTAAGGAGGCGTTTACTTGTTTATTTGCTATTCGGACGATTTCGTTTTAGAGGCTCACCAGGTGTGAATTCAACAAGTTCAGAGCTTTCCTTCATTGGCTTTTTTGCATTGTTGTTGCGCTGAGCATTGGCATTGCCTAGTTTTGTTCTTCCCACACATACCATCTCCTTTTTGAGAAATCATAGATAGTATGGATGAATTCAAAAAAACTTATTCCAGAATGGGTGTCCTGCGATGACCTGTCATTTGCTCAAAGGCATATGCTAATTGAATTAAAAGCGGCTCACTATAGGCGGTGCCGGCAAAGGTAATTCCTACCGGCTCCCCAAGAGAAGTGTACCCGGCTGGAACAGCAATTGTTGGGTAACCGGCTTTGGCACTTATATGCGAGCCTTCATCGTTAGGAAAAACAATCGCGTCCAACCCGTATTTTTCCAAAACAAAGTCTATACCTTGCTCTGTCGAATGGTAAAGGTCGAATTCTAATGCCGCGAAATAGGCAGCTTCCGTTAAGGCACCACTTGTCTTTTCGGATTCGAGCAGAACGGCCTGGCCGTATTTAAGCATTTTGTCTTTATCGTTTTTATTGAACTCGATTAGATCCGCTAATGTCCTAACCGGTACAGATGGATGGAGACCATTTAAATACGCATTTAAGTCTGGTTTAAATTCGTACGTTAATACATCATATTTCCACTCGGCTTTAGCTGATGGGATTTCAATGTGCTCAATGACTTCGGCTCCGGACGTTTTCAGTACTTCTAGGGCTGCCGTTACAACCACTTGCTTTTCTTTACTGAGCAGCTCTATAAATCCTTCGGAAGCAATTCCGATTCTTTTTCCCTTAAGTCCTTCCTTTAAAATAAATGCCGTAAAGTCGAAATCGCCGCTAAACGGATTTGTCATGGTAATCGGATCCTGTTCATCTTTCCCACAGAGGGCATTTAACAGTATGGCTGCATCCTCCACTGTTCTTGCCATTGGTCCAGCTGTATCCTGCGTATGGGCAATTGGGATAATCCCTCTGCGACTAATAAGACCTACTGTTGGTTTTATTCCTACTAATGAATTCTGGCAAGCTGGATTTAGTATGGAGCCAGACGTTTCCGTTCCGACTGCAGCCGCGGCAAAGTTAGCAGCTATTGCCGCTCCAGAACCTGAGCTGGAACCGCCAACATCAAATTTCCCTTGCCCGTAGGGATTCAGAACTTGGCCTCCCCTTGAGCTATAGCCGCTTTTCATCCCAATTGTCATGAAATTTGCCCACTCAGTCATATTCGTTTTTCCAAGAATAATCGCACCTGCTTTTCGTAATTGTTCTGCGACAAATGAATCATGTAGGGCAATTGAATCTTTTAACGCAAGTGATCCGGCACTCGTATGCATTTTATCGTGGGTATCGATATTATCTTTTAGTAAAATCGGGATGCCGTGTAATGCACTGCGCGGCCCTGTTTCTTTTCGTTCCGCGTCAAGCACTTCTGCAATCTGCAGCGCATCCGGGTTCACTTCAAGGATTGAATGCAGCTTTTGATCAAAATGTGAAATTCTATGTAAATACATTAAAACCAGTTCTTTAGATGAGAGCTCGCCGCTCTCCAATTTTTGTTGAATTTCACGTATTGTTACCTCTTCAAGCCATTCGTTGGTATATCTTTTTAGTTTAGGATTTTCCATCCATCTCCCTCCGTTTCTCCATTACAAATTCTAGAAAGAATCTGGAAACCCTTTTAGCCGCGACAAAAAAGCAGCGGGATGCAGTACACCCCCGCCGCTTTTATCTTCTCTGTTTTTGATTTCTTGCTTCTTCAGCAACAATTTGTCCCTGGTAAAACACTCTTTTATCAAGCGGAATGGTTAACTCACGACAATAGCGCTTAAGTTCTCGTTCTTCACGTTCGGTCACAAGCGAGATAATCGTACCGTTTGCCCCCATTCGTCCAGTTCTCCCTGCTCTATGGACATATTGTGTAATGTCCTTTGGAGAATCAATCTGAACAACATGGGTAACCCCTTGGATATCCAGTCCACGGGCTGCAATATCTGTAGCAATGAGCATTTTCATTTTTCCATCACGGAACGACTTTAATGCGGCCTGACGTTCCAGCTTTTTCATGTCACTATGGAGGACCCCGATAGATAATTCTTTAAAAAGCAATTTTTCTTTAAACACTTGAATTTCGCCAATATCGTTAATAAAGGCGAGAGATTTGCTATTGGCTAAACGGGCAATTTTTTCAAGCAGTTTAATTTTATCTCTCGGCTCACATGAAAAATAAATGTGCTCTACTTCCCCTGACGAAGCCAGTTCATCTTTTTCAATACGAAGAACTTCAGGTTCGTTGGTCATTTCTTTTGCCAGCTTTTCTGTTACTGGTTTCATCGTTGCAGAAAATAAGACAACTTGGCGATCGCTCATTGTCGACTTTACAATGGTTTGTACCGTGTGTAAATGTTCGGGAATGAGAAGCTGATCTCCCTCATCAAGAACAACCATTTTTACCTCGTGCATTTTAACTTTTTTCTGCTTGATTAGCTCCAACAATCTGCCAGGTGTGGCAAAAATGACATGCGGGCGCTTTTTTAATTTTTCGAGCTGCCGTTTTAAGTTTGCTCCGCCAATAATCGAGGTGCCCCTAATCCCGCTGCCTTCCGACCATTTTTGAAATTCCTGATAGACCTGCATGACTAGCTCCTGCGAAGAGGCAAGCACTATTGCCTGTAAAGACGGCACATTTGCATCTATTCTGTTTAATAATGGAAGTAAATAAGCAAGTGTCTTACCGGTTCCTGTTGGTGACTCGGCAATGACATCTTTACTTTCTAGAATCAGTGGAATTGCTGTATCTTGGATGGAAGTAGGCGTTTGGAAACCTGATTTTTCCCATGCCTCCTGCAAAAATGGTTTTAATGTAGTTAACATCTTTTACTCCTTATTTATCACTTTTTCTTATTATTTGTTTTTCAATATGGTATTGATACTATCGTAATAACGATTGGGTGTCTAGATGGATTCACGCTGAAGTATGAAAGTAGAGGGCAATCCATACAATATGATACACAAGAACAGAGAGGTAGAGGACACATGTTGAGATGATTAGGCGTTTAATCCACCCTTTAAAAGGCCGGAGATAAAATAAACCAAGCAGCAGAAGGGGTAAGAAAATTTTAATAAAATAAAAAAAGGACCAACTGTGTTCAATGACAAGCTTCATCATCGGGTTCCCTTCTTCAACAAATCCAGAAGCAATTCCAAAATGAGTCAGGACAGCATCGAGTATACCGGCAACTAGCAGGAATAAACAGAGTCTCATGGCTCCCTCCCTTAAAAGAGTGTCTATCTATTACAAGTGTTTCTATAAATTTATCTGTTCATACTTTCTTTATAGAGAACAACGAAAGTATATTTTTGGCCGCTTTTTCAAGCAGCCTTTGAATATTAATTAACATACCTGCCACTATCAGGCCGGCCGATTTCAGCGAAATGCTCCACTAAATAGGTTAGATTTTCGATTAATTCTTCACCGCTCATAGGAAGTCCATGTCCGGTTACCGCTACTTGCGGCTTTAATCCCGCTAACTTTTTCACCGATTCATAGGCAGCATCCCAATCAGTGGTGTAATACTTCGGCGGGCCGCTGATTTCCTGTGTTTGAGTTATCACCTTATATAGCGACTCCTGCTTAACGGTCACAAAGGCATCCCCGGCAATTAACGCACCGTCCTGTTCTCGGAATAAGGAGATATGACCTGGGGTATGGCCTGGGGTGTATATCCATTTCCAGTCCGGCATTGCCGGAACCGTCCCATCCTCCGGGAGCTTTTGTACATGGGCACTAATATCTATCCCATGGTTTGGAAATATCGGAGACATCTTAGCAACAAGTCCGCTGTCCACATCTGGATCCCCTGGTGGATAATCTTTCTTACCGGTTAAATAGGGCAGTTCCAGTTCATGGGCATACACGGGTACATCCCAATCCTCCAATAGCATGGCAATTGACCCTGCATGATCGAAGTGACCGTGGGTTAACACAATCGCTTTCGGGCGTGCTGCCTCGCCAAAACGCTCTTGAATCATTTCTTTTATTTCTCCCGCTGACTTAGGCATCCCGGTGTCTATCAGGACAAATTCATTTGTCACATTCGGATTTCCTATAACGACAAGATTGACAATTTGGTCCGTATAACAATAAACATCCGGCAAAACCGCAATACCAATCCCATTGCCAATTGAGGTCATCGGGAGAAAAGATTCCTCATATTTACTATCCTGCTTGTTTTCCAAAGAAATCCCCCCTTTTTGCTTAGTGTTTTACTGGGAGGAAAAAATTATTACTGCATAAACAATTATACAACATAACAGTTATTTCGTTCCTTATAAAGAACAAAAAATCTGCTGCTCTTTTATATGAGCAGCAGACTGTTGTTAATCAAATGTTCGTAATGTCCATTTATTTAGGCTTCGGTTAATGTCCTCCGTTTGAATGATCTGTTCATCAAAGTTAATTTGAATTTTCCCAGTTCCGGTTACAATCCTTACCTTTTCGATACCGTGGGTCCTTTGAATTTGCTTTTTTATCTTGCGGATGCAGCCAGTGCAGGCTACATTATTCAATGCCAATACCATCATGCGCATTCAAACTGCCTCCTTTACTAGATAAAAATGATTTACCGCTAAAGAATTGACCAAACTTTATACATTGTTCTCTTTCCGCAGCAGAGGGAGAAAGGTCGATTTTTAATCCTTCATGTATAACATTTGCACCTAGTTCTGCGAGCTTTTCCGCTAAAATATCCACCGCCCCCCCTCGATGCTCATATGAAGAGTCACAGGAGCCAAAGGCAGCCGCCCTTTTCCCTGTTAAATTTAAACGGTCCATTTCATCATAGAAATCGAGAAACTCATCTGGCAGGTCTCCATCCCCCCAGGTATAGGCGCCCAGCAATATTGCATCATAATTTTCTAGGTCTGCTGCGTCCACTTCTAATATATCTTTGATCATGACGGTAGTGCCGGTACTTTGAATACCTTCCGAAATGAGAGTAGCTAATTCCTCTGTATTTCCTGTCATACTTGCATAAACGATCAAACAAGATGGATTCATGGTGAAATCACCTCATGTTTTTCTTTTATTGTAATGAAAATCATTCTCATCAACCTTGACCTGCATCAAGAAATGCAAGGAATTGATGAAAATCACTACGTTCATTCTCAGAAGCCGCTAATATTAAGAAAAAGAGAATATTGGAAAGGAGTTGTGGAAAAATGGGCTGTGAACATTGTTGCTCGCATGAATCCTCATGCATCACATCTGTTCCCGTTTTTAAAGGGATGGATAAGGAAGACCTGCAATTATTACAAAAAGTCACAAGAAGCCGTCGTTTTTCAAAAGGGGAATTTATATTTCGTGAAGGTGAGTGTTCCGAAACATTATTTGTTGTAAAGGAAGGTTTGATGAAATTAACGAAAACATCAGCCGAAGGGAAAGAACAAATTGTCCGTTTGCTGTTTCCGGGGGATTTCTTTGGATTATTTTCCTTACTTCGAAATGAAAAACATTATGTAAATGCTGAAGCCATTGGAAGCCCTACAGTTATTTGTTATATCGAGAAAGAGGATTTTCTGAAGACGATGGAGAAGAATGCGGATTTATCCTACCGATTTTTACTGGCAGTTAATGACCGTCTCTATGAAGCCGATGAATCAGTTGGATTTTTAAGTTTAATGGAGGTCGAACAACGGCTGGCAAGGGCACTTATTCTTTTTCATGATAAAATGAAGGCTCGTACCGGGGCTTTTACTCTGCCAATCACAAAGAAGGATTTGGCCAGTTTTATCGGAACAACTCCAGAATCGGTAAGCAGGAAGCTGTTAGCGTTTATGTCACAAAAGCTAATTGCTATGGATGGACGTAGACAAATACAGATTCTAGAGCTGGACCGGCTAAAAGAGATGGCTGAAATGGATTAAAACTGTTCCAATTTTACAGCCATAAGCCGAAAATGCATCGGTTCGATTTCATTGACTATTACGTTCATGCCAAATGATTGCAAATTAGCAATTAATGGCTCACCTCGATGTGGCAAATGAATTTCGAAAATTGTACCCACTGGTGCTGCTTTAATAAAGTTTAATATTTCTCTGCGTGGGTGCTCTCCCTTTGCAACCCGTTCCCGGATATCCATCACAGCTTTTTTATCGATAATTTCAAACATCAGTTCCGCACTCCTTCGTTATGGTTTGCTTTAAGTTTAGCATCCTATTCCTCAGGTGAAATTGATTTATATCAATGACGAAGTTTAGGAATAAACAACAAAAAAGCGGCTCGAATCTCTGGGAATACTGGATTTGTACGGAAATGAGGCTTAACTATAATTTTGAAAGGTTTGTGAACATTTTAGGCAAATCAAACCACCCTTGTATCAATGGTGATAAAATGAACAACAGCAAGATAACAATATAACGGAGTTGAAAATAATGTTTAATAAGATTTCTATTGTCGCTTCGCTGTTGTTTTTTCTATATGGAACAAATGTATTTGCCACTACACAGCCAGAAAAATCTATTCAAAAAAACGAGACCGTGCAAGCGGAAACGTTCCATGATACGAAAAAGACCAAGATAACTGACCCTTCATTCAAGGACTACGTTGTCCCAGTATCCGTCGGCCTATTATTCGTCGCCGGCTGTGGCAGCTACTGGCTCATATACAGACGCAAACATGGCGCCTGACACCCTTTTCACTACGGTAATAGTAGAATATGGTGTCAGGCACCTTTTTTCATCTTACCACTGTCTTAAGATGGCTCGGACGGGGCTGCCGTCTCCTTCGACGAGGGGCAGGGGGAGGGCGATTAGTTCGTAGTCGCCGGGTTTGATGTTGTCTAGTGTGAGTGACTCTAGTATGTGTATTCCGTTTTTATTCAAGCTGTGATGGGCCGACAGCTCTTTGCTGTCGATTGGGTCCACGGAAGGGACATCCAATCCCACCAGTTTAACTCCCTTACTAGCTAAAAACGGAGCAAGGTCCGGTTCAATATGTGGGATTTTCTCGGGAAACTTGCTTGGATTTACCCATGCCAACGTCCGAAATAACACTCTTTTACAGCCAGCCAAGTCAATATCGTTCAAATCAGCGGGACCAATACTTTCTTTTCCAATCATATCTATTACTCTAGCAGGGCCAATATAAAGGCTTAAATCCAGTTCAATGATTCGTTTGCCGTCTTGATCGAAATGAAAAGGGGCGTCCACATGTGTTCCCGTGTGCGTACTAAATGTTAGACTGCCGACATTTACAGATTCACTTTCCTCCATTGGCCACGATATCTCGTACTGAAAAGCAGTATCTCCCGGCCAGACCGGCATGCCGTTTTCCATCCTCCTTGAAACATCAAAAATCCTCATCCTGATCCACTCCAATCCTCTAATTGCTATTCCCTCATTATTTCATATTGCCCAGTCCCTTTCTATTATTTCGGGAAATTTTGAAAGAAAAAATGGCACAGCCCAGACTCCTGCCATGTCAGTGAAATGATTGCCAAAATTCACCACTTCGATCAATGATTTCTTTTAGTTCATCAAAAGAGATTGTAAAGGTTTGGAATCCTGCCGCAAAAGCGGCAATTTCATAGGGATTAAAATAGATATTAAGGCCGCTCTCACTAATAAAAAACAATTGATCTGCCTTAATTCCGTGGTACTCATCAGGAAAAAGATAAGAAAATTCGTCATTACTTTTCATTTGATCCCGTATCCTATCACTTATCACCTTTACGTAGGGGCTTCCGGGTTTAAACAGATCCTTTAGCTGATATTTTGATCCATTCAAAAGATTAATATGAGCATATTTTTTAACAGGCATCCCATGGGCCGCACAAAATGTGTAGTCGTAGCCTGTAATTTCAATCACGAGCAAGTTTTTCTTGTATAAAGTAATGTCATAATCTCCGGTATAATTCGACACCAACTTCTGATGAGCTGGTACAGGTTTAACACCCGCCATTACCTTTAATGCCTGATTCACATTTTCTGACTTTGTCATGCCCTGAATCTGTGGATAATAGACGACATATTCTCTATTCGGCCTGTATTTATACTCGACCACAGAAAAGTGATCATTTAATCGGATAGTGGTCTCTTGCTTCCAGACCAAATCACCATTTCGATTAAAATACTGCAGGCGCTGATCAACATCACACTTGATTAGCGTTTTCTCAAAGCTCAGCCAACCGCTTCCGCTGACCATCGGAAGATGTTCCATCCGCTTCCCATTCTTATCAATAAAAAAGGTATACTGATCATCAGAGACTGACGCCAGCCCATCTTGAAAATGGTTCATTTCATAAAAAATAAATCCCGTTAGAATATGACCCTCGGAATCAGCTAAAGCATAAATGGACCTTATACATGGCAGCTCGGGGGCCAAATCTTTTCCAATCGCAAACCGATTATCACCAAGATTTTGAATACTGGTATATTTGGGTTTTATGATAAAATTCCCTTTTCTATCAATTACGCCATAATGGACGATATTTTTATCAGTCAAACTAACAATGGCCCTATCGTCTATAAATGACTCTGCACTTGAGAACCTTGGTTCAATAATGGTTTTTCCATGTTCATCAATATATCCAAGTTTCCCATCATCCTTCTTTTTATATACAAGCAGGTCTTGACCATACTGATCGACAAAAGCAAAAGGATACGATTGTAATACCTTTCCAGTAAGATCAATGAGTTCATAGGGTCCATTCTTTGTTTTTACAATGGCTTTCCCTTCCGTAAATTCGCTGGCAGATTGATAGATAATCGGAATGACCACTTTCCCTCTCTTATTCAAATATCCATGCAGGTACTGTCCATCGTCTGCTGTTTCTTCTACTATCAAACGCCCTTCCTTATACTCCGGAAAAATGACAGTATAGGCTTTTTCAGTAATTTCCTTACCGCTTTCATCAATGACCTTGAACCCATGCTGGTCATTGACGACTGCCCGGCCTTCTGAAAACGGTTCAATTGTGTCATATTTCGGTTTCACAATAAAATAACCCGTGTCATCAATGATGCCCGCTTTATCCATCAGTCTTACAATAGCCAGGCCATTTTCCTGAAAATCTCCGGCTATGGAATAAATTGGCGGCAGAACAAACTTCCCTTTCTCATTCATATATCCCCACTTGATACCGCCAATTTCTTTTAATGGAGCGGGGAAAAGATAAACCGCTCTTGCTTCGAACGCATCTAAAATCCAATAGATCCAATCACTATCACGTTCCGCCATTAAAACTCACCCATTTTACTTTTCTATATGTATATGAAAAAGTCTGGGCTGGGTGAATTTCCATTTCAGGTAAATAAAAAGAGACAAAGCAGGTGATACCCCCGCTTTGTCTCTTTGCCTGATTTGTATTCTATTTGCAGTGCTTAAAATGGTTCCTTAATATTGTATTTCCGAAGAATGGTTTCTATTTTCATTCCTTTGCTAATATCACCTTTGGCCTTTACCTTCCCTGTTAATAATGCAACGGCACCACTTTGTTTTCCTAAGACGAATTTTTTGAAATTATCATAGGATAAGGCCATCGTTACATCAGGGGTAGTTTCCACGCCCTCCTTAATTGTCAGTTTACCCTCCTGAAAATAATGCTGGTAGGTCCCTGTCTCTTCACCGTGAACATCATACTGAACAATTCCGTTAAAGCCCTTAATTGGTGCGGGATTTTCATTAAAGATTTCTTCAATTCTTTCCATTAGTTCAGGTAATGAATACTCATTAATCACTTTTGCCAAGGTTAATCCCTCCCTAGAAAGTAGTAAACAATTATAATTCTATGATACTAATACATACCAGTATTATCCAATGAATTATCTTTGAACTTTTGGCTATTTTCGAAATAAATTTATAAGTTTCTTGGAGGCTGCATTTTTGTGATCGATTCTTAATGACCGATATAACGGGCATTTGGAATCAATTCTTTCCACTCCTGATAGGAAATAACGGTGTCCCAGTGACCCGTTATTTTGGCGATTCCAATTACCACGAAGAACAGAACAAAGAAGGTAACTGGAATGAACCATTTATTGGACTTTTTACCCGCAACCGTCATGTTCAAAGTATCCTTAACCGGACAGGCTTCCACACAAGACATGCAGGCGGAGCAATTCAGTGAGTTCACCTTTTCAAGCTTATGAACCTGCAATCTTTGCGGACAAACCTTTGTACACATTTCGCAGTTTGTACAGGTGTCTTCATTTCGCTCAATTTTGGTGATTCTAAAGATAGAACCTAGACCAATCAAGGCACCATACGGGCATAAGAAGCGGCACCAAAAATTTCTGAAGAATAATGACAGAATAAAGACGACAATTATAAACTTTAATGTAAAGCCGCCAATATTTAAGAATAGTAATAACATTTTCACGTCAGAAACTTTATTATAAGGATCCACGAGAAAGCTTTTTGCACTAAAGATATCCATTTGAAGAACCATTGCGATAAAGAATAAAAGTAAGACATATTTGATCGGTGTTAAAAACCAAACAAGCCAGTGGGGCATGTCAAAGTTTCTTTTAAACAACTTCCTGCCAAGCCAGGCAATTAGTTCGTTTGCCGTTCCAACAGGGCAAATCCAACTGCAAAAGGATTTACGAAAAAGAATTCCGGCCCCAACAAAAAATGAGAGCAGCACAAGCCCTGCTGGATGAATCACATCAAAATCTCCACTTGTCAGCCAAACCTTCAAAGCAACCAAGGCACTGATTGGCAAAAACCCCTCAACAGCGGATGGCCGTTCGACAAAGGGGGTTCTTCCATCGGTTACAAAATGCTGATAAAACTGATAAAACTGCAGGCCCACATATAGTAAAAACAACAGAAACACAGCCTGGACGATATATCTTGTAATTTGTACGGGCTTACGTTTCAACTGTTTTCGATACCATGCTTTTGACTTCATACCGTTTCCTCCATTCTTTCGTTACCTTAACTATAATTAACGGAAAAAACAGGGTATGTGATATAAATCATCGAAATCGTTCATTTCAAAAAGATGTCACATTAGCAACTTAATTCTGTCAAAAAAAATTTTATTTTTGGTAAATTAACTACGTAAGCAGTTTACACCACTTGCTACCCTTGGAAGATAATGAATGAAAGAAGGCTTCAAAATAGCAAATGCCAGTGGATTATTAATTCCACTGGCATTCTCTTATTTCTCTACGTCAAAAACGATGTTATTTTGCTTCCTGGCTTCTTCTGTAATTCGCAGAACGATTTCACTCCAGCCCTTTAGCTGTTTATATTCTTGATCATCGTTCGTTTCAATTATTTGGGCAATATTGATACACTCGTATACCATGTCTTGTTCTTCCTGTGCGGTACCTAATCGTTTCCTTTCCTTTTTATGGCTGTCAATAAAGGTGATCTCGGAAATTGGCGCTGCATCTTCAAGGACAAATGTCCCCGCTTCTCCGTGGATTTCACATGGAAGTTCGGAATGGGAGATCTTTGAACATAGAATGGTACAAACGAATTCCTCATACTCCAATACAAGCGTGCCGCTTCCATCCACACCGCTGCTTAACAACACCGGATGATAGGTAACTTTCTTTGGCTCACCAAACAAACCTACTGCTACATACAGCGGATACACGCCTAAATCAACGAGCGCTCCACCTGAGTATTTCGCAGAGAAAATATTTGGCACCTCCCCTTGCAAAAATAAATCATATCGGGAGGAATATTGAATATAAGGAAGTATCGCACTTCTCAGCTTTCCAGCTAAATGGAGCTGTTCCTTTAAAATTTTAAAATTAGGTGTATGAATATTGCGAATGGCTTCGAATAAATATACTCCATTTTCTTCAGCTGTTTGGTATGCCTCTTGCAATTCAGCCGTATTTGAAAAAATTGGTTTTTCACAGATGACATGTTTTTTATTTTTCAAAAAGGTTAATGCTTGTTCAAAATGGAGGGAATTAGGGGAAGCGATATAAACAGCCTGAAACTCTTCGCTTTTCGCCATTTCTTCCACATTCGTATAATAGTACGGTGCTTTAAATTGATCGGCAAGTTTCTTCGCCTTCTCCTCTGTCCGTGAATAAACGCCAACTAAACGAAGTCGTTCGCTTAGGCTTGCCGCCTTTATAAAGGATTCAGTAATCCACCCTGTTCCAACTGTAGCAAAATTTAGCATAATACTTTCCCCCTTACACTTTTTATAAATCCCATTTTAGCTTTTTTCTGCCATCCTGACCAATTTAAATTGAAATTTTTTCTATCTTAGCCTGTTTTTCTGCTGAATTCTAGGGAACAATGGAAAAATATCAGGTTTTGTGGTATTTATAGATAATAGAGATTTGAAGAAAGAGGTTGAAAAGGGT
Source organism: Neobacillus sp. 19 (assembly GCF_049463095.1). Lineage (NCBI taxonomy): Bacteria > Bacillati > Bacillota > Bacilli > Caryophanales > Bacillaceae > Neobacillus > Neobacillus sp. 19. The sequence goes on from NZ_JBMPZU010000059.1 coordinate 79,708, forward strand.
GGAAAATCAAACAGGTAATTTTATTAAAGATATTATCATAAAAGATTTAGAATCAGGTAAGCACCAAGAAATCGTCACTCGTTTTCCTCCAGAACCAAACGGGTATTTACATATAGGACATGCAAAATCAATCATTCTAAACTTCGGATTAGCAGATGAGTTTAATGGGAAAACGAATTTGCGGTTTGACGATACCAACCCTTCAAAGGAAGATATCGAATATGTAAATTCCATCAAGGAAGACGTAAAATGGCTTGGTTTTGAATGGGATAATTTATATTTTGCCTCCAATTATTTCGAGGAAATGTACAATAGAGCCATTCTATTAATTGAAAAAGGACTGGCATATGTTGATGATCTGTCTGCTGATGAAATCCGCGAATATCGCGGCACACTGACGGAACCTGGAAAGAACAGTCCATACCGCGAGCGTTCCATTGAGGAAAACCTGGATTTATTTAAACGGATGCGCGCTGGTGAATTCGACAATGGCCAGAAAGTTCTGAGAGCCAAAATTGATATGAGCTCACCAAATATCAATTTGCGCGACCCGGTTATTTATCGGATTTCCCATACATCACATCATAACACGGGGGACAAATGGTGCATTTATCCGATGTATGCTTTCGCACACCCATTAGAAGATGCGATTGAAGGTGTTACCCATTCGATTTGTACGATCGAATTTGAGGATCAACGCCCGCTTTATAATTGGGTTGTCGAAAAGTGCGAAATGGCGAACACACCACAGCAAATTGAATTTGGCCGTTTAAACGTCTCCAATACCGTGATGAGTAAACGGAAGCTTAAACAATTGGTAGACGAAGGCTTTGTGGATGGCTGGGATGACCCGAGGATGCCAACCGTCTCCGGAATGAGAAGAAAAGGGTTTACCCCTGAGTCCATCCGTGCCTTTGTAAGCGAAACCGCTGTTACGAAAAATAATAGTACGGTTGATTCACAAATGCTTGAACACTTTGTCCGCGAGGATTTGAAATTAAAGGCACCACGGACAATGGGTGTGATTAACCCATTAAAGGTAGTCATTACGAATTACCCGGAAGGTCAAATTGAATTGCTCGATGCCGAAATCAATCCGGAGAATCCAGAAATGGGCATGCGTAAAATCCCATTTTCCCGTGAGATTTATATCGAAAAAGATGATTTCATGGAAGATCCGCCAAAAAAATATTTCCGCTTGTTCCCAGGTAATGAGGTTCGCTTGAAGAATGCCTATTTCATTAAATGTGAAGAAATCATTAAGGATGCAAACGGCGAGGTAGTAGAACTGCGCTGCAGCTATGATCCAGAAACAAAATCCGGCACCGGCTTTACTGGCCGAAAAGTAAAAGGAACCATTCATTGGGTAGAAGTAACCCATGCCGTTCCTGCTGAATTCCGTTTATATGAACCGTTAATTTTGGACGAAACGGAAGAAGATGCTGACGAGGGAAAAACATTCCTTGATCATGTCAATCCAAACTCATTGGAAGTACTGCAGGGCTTTGTTGAACCAAACATGAGAGAAAGCAGACCACAGGAAAAGTTCCAATTCTTTAGACACGGCTACTTCAACGTCGATCCTAAGGATACAACAGTGGACAAACTAGTGTTTAACCGGATTGTTTCATTAAAAAGCTCCTTTAAACTATAAGAACAATGTTAACGT
>NZ_JBMPZU010000060.1:0-11242 GCF_049463095.1 Neobacillus sp. 19
CTTCTCCTAGCTTTAAATTAGGTAAAAAAGACCACCAGAACCCAATTGGAATGTAATTTTTTTATTTGAAGATAATACAAAGGGTTACACATTTTTTGTAAGTAAATTACTTAAATGGAGGAAAAAAATGAAGCGTAAATTTCCGGTTATCATTTTCATTGTATTTTTACTACTTGGAACCTTAAGTGCTGTAAGCGCAGGGAATCGGGTGGAAGCAGCAAGAGATAAAGCGGATATTGTGATTAAAAACGGATACATCCTCACGATAAATGAAAAAAAGGATGTTTTCCCAAAAGGGACAGTGGTCATCAAAGACAAAAAAATTATCGCCGTTGGTGACGAAAAACTTAGCGAGCAATATAACGCATCTAAGGTGATCAATGCCGATGGAAATATTGTCATGCCTGGAATGATTAATACTCATAATCATGTTCCGATGGTTGCGTTTAGGAGCATTGGTGAAGAGGGCGTAGGCAATCGGTTATTTGAAGTGTTTTTTCCGCTTGAAGAAAAACTTCTTTCAAGAGATCTTATTTATAAAGCATCGATTCACGGAGCCATTGAAATGGCAATGGGAGGTGTGACTACCTATGCGGATATGTACTACCACGAGGATGAGGTAGCAAAAGCAACTGAAAAGATTGGTATTCGAGGAGTTCTTGGAGAAACCGTTATTGGGTTTCCAGTTGTCGATGCACCCGAACCATACGGCGGCCTTAAATATGCTGAAGACTTTATTAAACAATTTCAAAACAATGAATTAATCACACCATCGGTTGTCGCGCATGCTCCCTATACGGTTAGTCCGGAAATGTTAAAGGCATCCAAAGCATTGGCGAATAAATATCATGTCCCCTTTGCCCTTCATGCAGCAGAATTTGCGGATGAAGCACAAAGAGTCGCTAGTAAATATGGACAAACGTATGAATCCGTCATTAAATACTTAGATTCTCTAGGGATCCTAGATGAAAATACGATGCTTGCACATGCTATTCATATCGATGATGAAGACATTGCAATCATTAAAAAAAGAGGAGCTACGATTGCTCATAATCCAATTGCGAATACAAAAGGGGCTACCGGTGTTGCTCCTGCGATTAAGATTGATAAAGCAGGAATAAAGATGGGCTTAGGAACGGACGGACCAATGAGTTCAAACACAATGGATGTCTTTGGAACCATGGGATACGCCGCACGAATTCATAAACTAGTCAACAAAGATCAAAGTTTAATGCCTCCTAGTAAGGTCGTCCAACTTGCAACAATTGGCGGTGCGAAAGCACTTGGGCTGGATAAAAAAATCGGCTCTCTTGAAGTTGGTAAATTTGCCGATATTATTATTGTTGATGTACATGAACCAAATACGTTCCCAACTTATGATCCCTATGCCACGTTGGCATATTCAGCGGGACCGCAAAATGTAAAAGATGTCATCGTTAATGGGAAAATGATCGTAGAAAACAAGAAACTGAAAACATATAGCTATAAAAAAGACCTTAAGGATATGGGAGAAATCTATAAACAAGTTGAAAAAGTTGAAAAAACACTCCCCTATCATAAACAACAATAAGGGTAAAGAATGATCCACCTGAGCTCACTCAAAGGGTGGATTATTTTTTTGTTTCGATTATGAAATGACGGATAAAAATCGTCAGACCTCCGATACTTTAAAGCGTTAGTTCACCGGGGTTTGACACACCAGACCCGATGACTTTATAATCGGAAATTTTTTCACGTTTTGATCATATAGTATAAAGAGGTGAATGACATGGATAGACATATTAAACAAACATTTGATATAAACTTTTTAAAGATTGGCATCATTGCCAATGCTGGGGTTTTACAAATTGGTACTGGGTCTGGAACCATTCAACGGGTCCCTCATGCTGGATATACTACAATCGGTACTTCATTAGTTCATCTAACAGCTCCTGCTGTCCCTCTACAATCACCCGTTCGTCGAAAATAAAAAATTTGCCCATGGCAAACACATATGTTTGTGCACGAAACCATCCCTACATTCCTTTTTCACCACGCCTGGATAGATTTTTCTTCGTTCTTGACTAGCTGACCCACCATGAGCATTGCTTCCCCATCATTACATCTCCTATCGATCCTGTTTCTTAGAATTTCTTCACTATCCCTTTCTTGCATTCTTAGAACAGAAAAAGTGACCGCCTCTATTTTTTCTGCTTTTCTGCCATTCAAAACGCACACTAAATCTTCCCACCTATATTTTAAAAAATGGGACTTTATAATTTTCCGTTTTTGTGGTGACTTACATATGATAATGTACCGATGACTTCAAACGGAAAGGAGGAGTTCCTGTTGGGTGAGGAAAAGAATGAGGAATCAAGTAAACCAGGTAAGTCCCTGTGGAAACCGCTTTTGGCAGCACCCGCTTTATTTTTTCTTGCCCCATTAGGGATCGGTTTGTATTTAACTCATCCCTTTCCGGCAAAGACGACAAAAAATCCAGGGGAATATGGTCTTGCATTCGAAGAGATTGAATTTTTCAGCCGGAAAGATCAAGTAAAACTGTCTGGCTGGTGGATTCCATCCGTTTCAAAGAGAAGCAGTAAAACGATCATCACAGCACACGGTTACATGAATGAACGTGCCATGGAAAGGATTGAAGGACTGAAGCTTGTTAAAATTCTATCAGAACAGGGCTATAATGTACTGATGTTTGATTTTCGCAATGCAGGGAAATCGAAGGGAAAAACCACGGGGATTGGATATTTTGAAAGACACGATTTGTATTCAGCGATTGATTATGCGGTTCAGGAAAAACATCAGGAAAAAGTTGCTCTCCTTGGCTGGAGCATGGGAGCTGCCACTGCGCTTATTGCTGGATGTGAACACCCTGCTGTTTCCGCCATCATTGCCGACAGTCCCTTTTGTGATTTAGAACCTTTTCTGAAAGAAAATCTCTCCTATTGGACCAAGCTGCCAAAACGGCCATTTACGCCGATTGTTTATCATTCCATGCGCAAGCTCCTCAAAATTAACCCCACAGAAGTGTCGCCCATCAATCATGTGAAAAATACGAAAGGAAAATCCTTCTTCCTCATCCATAGTAAGACAGATAAAGCTATTCCTTATGCCGAGAGCGAAAAATTATTTCAATCGATCTCCTCCAAAAACCATAAAGAATTGTGGCTGACAAAAGATTGCGAGCACATTCATTCGTACCGCTTGCATAAAAATGAGTATACACGCCGTGTACTCAGGTTTCTAAATAAGTACTTAAAGCTTGGCTAAAACCATTTACCTCCACGCCTTGTGTTCCCTTTATTAAAATAATAAGGACAAAGATTCTTCCTCCAAACCTACAATTTTTAGAGGGACGGTTTTCTTTTGAACTATGTTTGTCACACCACCCGCCAGTGCAAGGTTAGAAAAAAGAAAAAGGGTCAGACCCCCAATATGCTACCGCTTTAGCATGCTTGGGTCCTGACCCTTTTATTTATCGTTTGTTATGGCTGGATCCCTAAATCAGCCAAAATCATTTCTAATGTTTTTCCGTTATGACTTTTCTTTGGCTCAGGAGCATTTTCTACATCTTCGTTTTGTTTGAGATAATTCTTCTGTACAAATGACAGATCCGTGGCATCTACTTTCCCGTTAAAGTTGATATCTGCGGCCCGATCATTGGTTTTCCACGCTTTTTGAATCGCAAGTGCGTCGAGGACATCAATGGTGCCGTCTTGATTCACATCACCGGCAATGAGAAGATCCGGTTCTGCCAGCAGATAATTCCCATATAAGATACCGTTGCGCTCATAGCCAAGCTGGATGTTACTTCTGGTAAAGAAATGGCCTGGAACGGTCATTTCAATCGTATACGGATCCTTGGCCATCAGTAGTTTATCCATTACATAAAGTCCACTATTCTCTATGGAAGACGTTGCATCGAACACCTTACCGCTCGGATGAATCAGTTTCACTGATCCTCCGACCTTGGACCAATCTTTACTGGCTAGGTATCCGTTGTTGAATGGATCACCGATAAAGAATGCCTCTGGACTGACGTAACCCTCTACTCTTGAAAATTGCGGGTTTATTTTTAGTCTGTAAGGTGCATGGAGGACATTAATTTTTTTATTATTTGCATCGGTTACGACAACAGTCGGGTCGGTGTACCCCAGTGAGTAGAATTCTTCTCCCAAAACTTTGAACGTAATCTCGACTACTGCTTGCTTGTCTAATACCCCGCTAGGCTCATTAAATTGAACAGATACTTTCTTACCATTAACAGCAAGCGCTGCTTTCTCTGCAAAAGGTTTAGTGAGGCTGGCCTCGACAATTTCCAATGTTGGGAGGTCCAAAAAGTCACTAAAGGTCCATTCGGCTTTGGATACATCGTTAAGGTTATCCAACACTAAGTTTACTTTTATGAGATCATCGGTTTTTGCCTCGGTGGTTTCACTTGTTGGATACGTAACCGCTGTTCCTTCTTTAACAAAGTAGTAATTCTTTATTACCTTATTTCCTGCGGCATTATAGCCATCCATACCGAAAGGAAGGGCAGGAATAGATTCGTCCATAAGAATTTCCTCAACGAATTTCCCGTTTTTATCCATAGAAATTGGAGCAGATGGGAAACCATAATAGCCCCAATAATAAATCATAAAGTTCGATGTTTGATCGTAATTTACGCCATATTTCTTCAACTCATCCACAAAGGGATCGGTGATTTGAATGTCAAATGGGTACGTTTGCTGTCCTGGCTTATATTCAATAAATGGTGAGTCACCATCCAATGAACTTGTAAAACTAGGCTGATTGAGATAAATCCATATATGCTTTGTATCCGTAAATGTTTTTCCGGATAGGCCTGTTGTAATCATTTTTAATTTGTAGTGGCCTTCTTTTGCATAGCTGCTGTCTGAAGCAATCGGTTTTTTGGCATTCCCGGTAAATTTATAGTAGGTTCCATTAAAGATTCTTACAAAATAGTTGATATTATCAACAACATTTCTAAGGTCAAGAGTGCCAACTAGACCAAGGTCGTTTCCATTTTCATCCTGCAAGATAACATCCATTTTATCCATTGGTGCACTTACATTAAACCGGTTTACTACTATCCGATTTCTGCTTGGATCCCAATCCAGTTCATTTAAATGATCCGGTGAAAGGACTGGATTATCAATCGTCATATGATTAAATCCTTCTTTCAGCAAACGGAAGGTAAATGGTATTCTATACTGCTCAGCAGAATTCGCCGTATTGGTGAACGTCATATACCCTGTATAATAGCCTTCTTTTGCCTTTTTATGGACACGGAGGCTTACGGCCACTTTTTGTTCTTCATTTCCCTTTAGATTCACTTTATTGGACATGATAATCGCCATGCCATTTTCCTTTAAGCTGTTGGAACCTTTTCCTTCGGTAATAGCCACAGAGAATGATTTCTTCGTTTTTTCATGGTTTGTTATTTTAATAGATTTGGTAATGTGTAGGTTTTCATCGGTCAGTTCGTGGTCAAAGCTTAGCCCGCCGGTTAATGCCTTCACTTCCGCTACATCCTCCGCACCCGAAATGTGTGTTTTATCGATAATTTGGAAACTTGCACCGTTGTGCACGGCCTTATATGGATTAATTCTCCCTGCTCCCACTTCAAAAACACTGTAGTCCCCATTAAGTGGATCGGATGTATTCATCAATACCGTTTTAATATCTTCCGGTTTTAATTTTGAATTTGCCTGCAGCATGATCGCGGCTACACCTGCTGTAAATGGCGTTGCCATGGACGTTCCAGAATAACGGGAGTAGGCAAATTGATAGTTTTCTTGATCTTTCGGGTCAGCCATATAGAATGGAACAGTTGAGAGGACGCTCACACCCGGTGCGATTACTTCCGGTTTCATCCCGTACGTTTGTCTTACCGGCCCCCTCGAACTAAAGTCTGCAAGACGGTTGCCTTCTGATTGAATTTCCCCATAGCCTGAAAAAGTAACAGTTGTTTGCCCGGCATTTAGCTGTGCCTTTACCTTTTCTCCTTCAGCCTTCGTTACCGAAAAGGTTGGTATATATGAGGTTGATTCACCAAGATTCGCATCCATTTTTCCATCTACATTGTTATAAAGGAGAACCGCTGCAGCACCTGCCTTTTTTGCATTGGTCACTTTCTCCGCCAAAGCAAATTCGCCGCGAGCAACAAGGGCGATCTTTCCTTGCACCTCTTTCCCAAGATAGTCGGTACTGTTTCCTAACCCGACATCGACAACCTGATAGGATTTTCCATCCAGATCTTTTAATTTATCGGTATAGTTGCGGGCCATACTAACGAGTTCAAAGGCCGTTTCTGTCCCTATGTTTCCTTTGAAAGTAGTAGCCGTCATGGGTACATCGCTCGCTCCAACCGTTAAGGCAAGTGCGGCTGTACCAGGGGAACCTACCGTATATTCTCCGGGACCAGCATTCCCTGCAGCGACAACCGTAGTAACTCCGCTTAAGACGGCAAAATTGACAGCAGTGCTAGTCGGAAAATATGGGTCATTTATCATTGTCCCAAGCGAAAGATTGATGACATCCATGCCATCTTCAACCGCTTTTTCAATCCCGGCAATGACATCATCAGAACCGCCACTGCCATAAGGTCCGAGAACACGGTATCCATATAAATCGACACCCGGCGCCACACCTTCAACGGAAATCTCTTTATTCGTTCCCTGCCCGGCTATTGTTCCGGCGACATGGGTTCCGTGTGAAGTATAATAAGTTGAATCCCCAATGAATTCTGGTCCTCCACTTTCTTGCCAGTTGTTATAGGTGGCTTCCATCGGGTCATTATCATCATCAACGAAGTCGTAACCGCCTTTATAAACCGGCTTCAAATCCGGATGGTTGTAATCAATTCCTGTATCGATTACCCCCACTTTGATGCCTTTGCCCGTTAGTCCTTCCTGATGAAGCTTGTCCACCTTTAAATAGGATAAACTTTCTACCGAAGTCCCAGGGGTGCCTCCGTTTTTATCACCTAATGGAATCGGGTCCACTTTAAAGGTTTCATTTTTGTATACCGCTTTTACCACATCGGATTTCAAGAGACTTTCCACTTGATTGGCCGGCAGCTTCATTGCGACCCCATTATAAACCGTTTCATATTCAGCAGTGATTTGATGATTCCCTTTTTTATTTTTCAAATTGCTGGCCGGAAGCATCTTTTTGATATCTTCTTTAAATTTTTCATGATCCTTTGTTACCCGTTCACTGGCTTGTTTTGGTGAAAGCTTCTTCCCCTTTACTTCAGCATCCAGAACGGCAATTTTTCCGGGCTTCGAGCGGAACTGAACGATTACTTCTAACTCTTTATCGCTGTTCAATTCCTCTTTGCTGAATCCTTGCAGACCGATGCGATCAGTTAATTCGAGTTGCTTTAAGGCTGTTCTTTGCTGCGGTGTAAGGGAAGAAAGAATGTTCTCCGTTTTAAAGCCTGTTGCAGATACTTTTGGTGTGTGGATGAAGTTTGCCGACGATAGGAGTAAACCGGCAGATAGCGTAATGGCTGCCGCCTGTTTCCTAAATGTTTTCCTCTTCATAATCTCCCTGCTTTCTATTAAATTTGTAATATATAGAACCTCCCTTTCTATTAATGCAGTTTACACCTACTATTATAGTAATATTAGGAAAATTCAACCATTGGGGTTTTATTTGCAAAAAACGAAGGATATAAGGCGATATTTATTTACGAATTTCGGAAAATTCGTCTTCTATTCAAATCGCGTGGGTTTTTTGAGGGGATTTAGATGTATTTCCGATTGAAAATTCGCACAATACTAGTCCTTTTCTACCAGATTCAATTACCCCAAATGATTTCCGTGTGGATGGGGTCATTCGCATGGATGAAGACCAAAGACCATGGGGACGGTTCGAGTATTCCCTTTTGATTAATAAACTTTGAGTCATCTAATTATAGGAAGTCAAAAAAAACCGGAGGAACCGTCCGTCAGGTCATTCGAATATAATGCACTAACTATTGGAGGTGCCAATAATGAAAGGACTATATATGAATGATCCTTCGCTTAGAAGTCAACTAAAAGAGTGGGAAAAAAATGCCTTAGAGAAATTCTCCATTAAATTAAGTGATAAAGAAATACCATTTCCCTGTATCCCAGCCACGATAGGGTTCTCTCTAAGTCAGTTGTGCTACGGTTTTATTGGAGATCCGAGGGAAGCTTCCACCATTCACGAACTCGCAGAGTTAGTTAGCAATTTTACGGAAGTTTCAAGGGATTTTGGCCATTATACATCGCTGATTGTTTTTTATGAAACGCCTGAGGATATGAAAGAAGCTTATAAAGTTGAAGATTACGAACAATTATTTTGGCGTCATCTTTCTGGGCTATGTGCTATAGACTGTTTTGATTGGCCACAGGATATCCCTACTGACCCACATGATCCGATTTGGGAATTTTGCTATCAGGGGGAAAAGTATTTTATGTACTGTGCCACCCCAGCGCATGTGAATCGAAGAAGCAGGCATTTTGAGGTGATGCTGCTCGCCATTACCCCACGTTGGGTTCTTCAGGAGTTTAACAAATCACAGAAATTTGCCCAAACTATTAAAGCACAGGTTCGCAAAAGGCTGGCAAACTATGACTCCGCTCCGATCCACCCTGATTTGAACAGCTATGGCTCAGAGGATAATTTTGAGTGGAAACAATATTTTCTTCGAGATGACGATACTTCATTATCTAAATGCCCTTTCCACCGAGGAGTTAAGAGATAAAATGTTCCCGTTCCTTCTCTCCTGAAAGTTTTTCAATATTTAGTGATACCCTAATAAAAAAAGTACTAGGCACCTTCCAGTTTTCTGGTTAGTGTCTAGCACTTATTTTCCTGAATTAATCAATTATTTCTAAAAAGTTTTTTCCAAGAATACATTCCTTTTGGTTATCAGAAATTTGAAGGGAATCAATCCACCCTTTCTTTGCCGAATAGTCATATTTATTAAAATTTTTCATTCCATAGGGTCCATCGCAGCCATAAAGGATTTTACGATATCCTAAAGATTCCACTGCCTTCTTTACTATAGATGGAGTAAGATAATCACTAGATGTGTCAATAAATACATTTGGCTGATCCTTAATGTATTGCCATAATTTTTTCCAAAAGGGAATACCGGCGTGAGCATAAATTAATTTAAGTTTAGGGTAATTTTCAGGTAAATATTTATAGGAGTCACGTTCTGATGATAGATGAATAATCATAGGAATGCCTTTTGTTTCACACATTGCAGCAACGGGATCAAGTGCCTTAATACTATAACCATGCATGAAGGGATGTGCTTTCACTCCAATAAAACCTGGTTTATTTAGGTATAATTCTACTTCTTCCACTGAACCGGGGTTCAGTGGGTTCACTGCTGCCCAGCCAAGGAACCGGTCTGGGAATCGATCAATGGCAGCAGCAACAATATCATTGCTTGGCTTGGTAAAGATCTTGTATGATTTGCCGTAAAGTTTCAAATAGCCATCCTTTACTAGACCATCATAAATTTTAAATCCAATTTGAGGAGTATATAGAATTAGAAAGCGAAATAAGCGTTGTAAATGATCTTGATAATTGCTTTCCTCTTCAAACATTGTTTCGTTCATGGGTGCAATGAGAGCTGTTTTTGTTACATCATTTTTATCCATACCCTCTATCATTTTCTCTAGTGTCAACATGGTTTCGTCCACATGAAAATGGCAATCAACAATCATTTTAATACTCCCCTTCCCCACCGCATCCTTTTCGTTAACACCGTTTATTCTATATTTATTCATGGTTTCCATTGAACTAACGCTAGGTTTACACTTTATTATTGAATCTACAAAAAATACAAACCTAACCCCTAATTTTCATTACTTCCCTCTTCGACTCATCCACAATCGACTTCAAATCATGCCCAGATGGATTCTGGAATAAGCGAAGTTCAAACTCTTGTGCTACAGCGAAAAGATGGTCAAAGATGTCAGCTTGTACCGATTCATATACTGCCCATCGGATATCATTTGAAAATGCATAGATTTCGAGTGGCAGCCCATGTTCTGTTGGTTCTAATTGTCTAACCATTAAGCTCATTTCTTGATTGATTCCAGGATGGTGTTGGATGTAATTGCTGATATACGCCCGAAAGACACCGATATTGGTCAGAGCCCTTCCATTCACCGGATTGCTGCGATCAATATCGTTCTTCCTATTGAACTCTTCAATTTCAAGTTCCCGATCATTCATATAGTCCGAAAGAAGATTGATTGTATAAAATTTCTTCATCATTTCCTCGGTACAAAATGAAATGCTAGTTGTATCAATAAATAATGATCGCTTAATCCGGCGCCCTCCAGAGGTTTGCATCCCTCGCCAATTTATAAAGGAATCGGATATCATCGCATAGCTTGGAATCATGGTAATCGTTTTGTCAAAATTTTGTACCTTTACGGTATTTAAAGAAATATCAATGATATCTCCATTTGCCCGTATTTCGGCATTTCAATCCAGTCTCCCACCCGAACCATATCATTGGAAGCCAATTGAATCCCTGCAACAAGTCCTAATAACGAATCTTTAAAAACCAACATCAGTACAGCGGAAAGCGCACCAATCCGCTAGAAAACCAAGTGGACTCTTACCAATCAAGTTCGCAATCACCAGTATTACTCCAAATGTTATAACAATAATATTAATTACCTGAATATACCCTTTGATTGGCTTAATCTTAGATATTTCATAGGTTTGATAAATATCATTAATCGCATTTAATAAGCTGCTCATCACCAATAAACCCACAATGATGAGATAGGCAATGGCACTATTTTCTATCAAATTCTGATAGCTTGGAAAGGTTGATGAAAAAAAATAGATTATGATGGCAGGAACAAAATGAGATAACTTATGGAATACCCTTCGTTCCAAGAGTATTTTATCCCACGTGAATTTGTTATTTTTCACAATATGAGCGATCACCCCTGATGACTACTTTTCTTGTGATAAAATGTGCTGCAACACAGATCAGCCAGATAAAAAGAATCATTATCATAGTAGAAAGATACCCAGCAATGGTGGGATCTATTTCAAATTCTATAAGCAAGTTACTTATGTAATTCATATATGCCTCTCCCTTGATGTTATTTTGATATATTGCTCATTATAACAGAAAGCCATAGGGACGGCTCAGGTCCTTTTCACTAGTTATTCAAAATCGCCTATGGGGAGAAGTCGGAAGGTACTTAGGTAGATTGGCAGAGACCTA
>NZ_JBMPZU010000061.1:0-27873 GCF_049463095.1 Neobacillus sp. 19
TTCAGCTATTTGGTAAATTTCTTTTTCAGGTTGGTTTTTGTTAGCAATTACATTGGTTTGATAAATTTTCCCCTTAAGTGTTACGTAAATGATATATTCATACATTTTGTTCTTTCTCCTTTCAATACCATAATGATGTGACAGTTTTAGTATACAGTCGATTTTTTAAGTTCCTATTGAGTTTATGTTAAGATTTATAAGTAAGAACCATATAAATCCCAAGTCTTTGACAAAGGTTTATATGAAGCACACTTACCTAAAGAAAAAGAGACAACCAATTTGTGTTGTCTCTTTTTCTGCTTTCCATATCATTATCATTATTTTCATTCCTATTATCTATTTTTCTTCACCGCATAATATTTAATCGGTTGATTATTTGAATCCTTCAATGCATTAAAAATAGTTCCTGTTAAACTGTGTGAACCATCTGAATCGAGCCCAACCTCCCAGATCATCATCCCTCCGAAGCCGTGATCTAGTGCCAAGGTTGTTTTCTTTTTCATTGTGGAACCGCCATTGTAATAGTAGGTTGTGCCGTTCATGCTAACTGTGTCATTTGCGGCATTAGCTGGATCTTGGTTTATGATAGCTGCGTAAGACACCTGTTTTACTTTAGGATCTTCCGGTTGGGCATAAAACGGCACACCCAATACCAATTTTTCTTTAGGCAGGTTATTTTTCTCAAACAAATCCGCCCAATAGTTTACAATTTTCTCAGTAAACGGATAGGGTGAAAGATTAGCAGCATGGTAGCCATCATCCCATTGCCCGTCATAGGCCATAATATTGACATGATCAACATCCTGAAACATTGACGGCTCATAAATGACGAAGCCAATTTCCGTTAACGTAACGGCATGAATTTTTGAATAAACTGCTATAGATAATTCTTTATTTTTTGAATGTAGTTGTGTGCTTAATTCTTTTGTAAAAGCAGCAAGATTTGCGGCATCCGCTTTTGAACGGGGATGCTCAAAATCGATATCAATCCCGTCAAGATGCTCGCTGTCTGCGATACTTGTAAGCTCATTAACTAGCTTTGATCGAGATTCAGGATTTGATATAGCAGTTTTAAAATACTCATAAGATTCACCGCCATTGATATGGAACCAGCCGCCTACTGCAAGCATTACCTTAGTATCATATTTTTCAGCGTTTTTAACGACTGTCCTTAAATTTTTTAATGAAGCATCACCATTTAGCAAAATTGCCCCATCTTTAGTTGGATGAGCGAAAGAGAAAATGACATGTGTTAATTTTGCGTAATCCACAACATTCGGGTCGCGGAAATCTTGAACATAACCAATGAGCACTTTGGACTGTGATTTTTCCACTTTTGGTACTTTTTTTGTCTGTGGCTTAATGGCTGATTTTGGTGATTCTTTTGTAATAACTGTTCTATCATTTGATTTATTAGCGGAAAATAAAACTCCTGTTAACATTCCTCCAATGAAGGCGATCGCGATTACCAGTGTTAGGAGGACAGTGCGTTCTTCATAGGATGTATTCCTCCTTAGTTTTTTCATATATGAAAATTGTATCAGAAAAATGAATGAAACTTGGCTGGTAATATTCACCTAAGCGAATATAGGAAATTCATTCATTTGAAAACCACTGCTGATTTTTGATATAGTTAATAGGTTAATGTACATTTTTATATAATGTAAGGTGGTTAATATGAATCAAGATTTTAGAGTATTATTGTATTATAAATATGTGTCAATTGAGAATCCTGAGGAAACAGCGAATGAACATCGTCAATTCTGTACGGATTTAGGCTTAAAGGGACGGATTATCATTGCCGCAGAAGGAATCAATGGGACGGTGTCAGGCTCAGTTGAACAAACTGATGCCTATATGAAGTACATGGACGAGCATCCACTATTTGCAGGAACTATATTTAAAATAGATGAAGCAACAGAGCATGCATTTAAAAAAATGAAGGTCCGTTTCAGACCTGAACTTGTTACATTGCGTTTGGAAGATGATGTCGATCCGAATTCACTTACTGGAAAGCATTTAAAGCCGAAGGAATTTTTCGAGCAAATGCAAGATGAAGATACTGTTGTTATTGATGCCCGCAATGATTATGAATATGATTTAGGCCATTTTCGCGGAGCCGTTCGTCCAGACATTTTAAATTTCCGGGATCTGCCACAATGGATCCGTGAAAATAAACAGGAATTTGAAGGCAAGAAGATTCTTACCTATTGTACTGGTGGTATCCGTTGTGAAAAATTTTCCGGCTGGTTGCTTAAAGAGGGCTTTGAAGATGTAGCTCACAGCTTGATGGCGGAATTGTCACATATGGCAAAGACCCTGAAGTACAAGGGGAGTTATGGGATGGACAGCTTTATGTGTTTGATGAGCGCATAAGTGTTCCGGTGAATCAAAAAGAGCATGTCATCGTTGGAAAAGATTATTTCAGTGGTGAGCCATGTGAACGCTACGTGAACTGTGCCAACCCGGAATGTAATAAGAAAATCCTTTGCTCAGAGGAAAATGAACATAAACATTTACGCAGCTGTTCCCATGAGTGCAGGGTTCACCCGCGCAACCGCTATGTTTTAGTACACGGCCTGAGTGAGGAAGAAGTAAATGAAAGATTAATGGCAATCGAGAAAGAAGCAGCCCTATAAAAACTTGAGGCAGGTCATTCGGTTGACCTGCCTTTATTATTGATGAACAATTAGAATTCCTACATAAAAAAAGGAAAACAATGATACATATGGAATATACTTTTGAAGGCTATTATTTAAATCTTATGTTTCATCCGAAAGGAGCATAAAATGACAACCTATACAAGCAGAAACGAAGTGCCTACGAATGAAAAATGGGACTTGGCAGATATCTATGCAGATATCAATAAATGGGAGGAAGATTATCGGCTGATTGAAGAAATAGCAGCTAAGCTTAAAAAATTTGATGGTGAAATTCATGATGGTCATTCGCTATATCAATATCTGACACAACGGGAAGAGCTATCTTTTCATTTTAATAAGGTGTACGCATATGCGATGTTGAAGGTAGATGAAAATACGAGGGAGACAGAGGCGCAAGCTTTGTTAGACCGGGCAAAACAGCTTAGTGTTAAAGTGAGCGCAGCGACCTCCTTTTTCATGCCATATTTATTAGGACTGGATGAAGAAACATTAAAAGGCTTCCTTAAAGCAGAGGCTCAACTAGATTACTTTGCTGAGGACATCTGGGAGTCGTTTCGCTACAAGACACATGTGCTAAGCAAAGAACAAGAAGAACTTCTCTCGCAATTAGGCGAGACTTTGTCGGTTCCGGGTAATACGTTTGGGATGATCAATAATGCAGATATAAAGTTTGGTGAAATTACCAGCGAAAACGGTGAACGGGTGGAACTAACCCGTGGGATGTATGCGAAGTTAATTGAGGATGAAGATCGCGAGAAGCGCCGGGAAGCCTATAAAGCATACTATCAACCTTATGTGCAATTAAAAAACTCAATTGCCTCTACACTTTCAGCAGCGATTAAAAATAATGTGACAATGGCTCGTATCCGCCACTATCCTTCCGCACTGGAAAAAGCCTTATTTGGAGATAAAGTGCCTAAAGAGGTTTATGAAAATCTTATCCAAACAACGCGAAATAATATTGCACCGCTCCATCAATACACGAGGATTCGTAAACAAAAGTTAGAACTTGAGGAGCTTCGTCAATATGATATGAGTGCCCCGCTCGTTAGCGGAGTCAAACAAGTGATTTCATATGAGGAAGCCTATGAGACGATGTGTAAAGCCCTGGCACCTTTAGGTGAGGAATATATCAAAATCTTAAGGGAGTTTAAGGACTCACGCTATATTGATGTCCGCGAGACACCGGGAAAACGTTCAGGCGCTTATAATCTGGGTGTGTACGGTGTTCATCCATATATCCTCCTTAATCACCAAGACGATTTAGATAGTTTATTTACCCTTGTACATGAATGCGGCCACGGTGTTCACAGCCAGTTGAGTTCGTTGCATCAGCCGCAAATAACAGCCCGATACAGTATTTTTGTCGCTGAGGTCGCTTCCACAGTAAACGAGGTGCTCTTGATTAACTATCTATTAAACAATGAGAAGGATCCTGATATTCGGAAGCATTTATTGAACCATTTCATTGATCAATTTAAAGGGACGTTTTTCACGCAAGTCATGTTTGCCGAATTTGAGATGAGAACCCATGAAATGGCGGAAGCCGGAAAGCCATTAAATGTTGAAGTGTTTAATCAAACATATGAAAACCTATTTCGGGATTATAATGGAGATGCAATGGTTTTTGATGAAGAGGTGAAATACGGCTGGTCAAGAATCCCACATTTTTATCGACCATTTTATGTGTATAAATACGCAACAGGTTTTGCTTCCGCAATACATTTAGCAACCAAGATTCTTGAAGGCGATGAGAATACACTGCATACCTATTTGGAATTCTTAAAAAGTGGCAGCTCTGACTATCCGCTTGAATTATTAAAAAAGACTGGCGTGGATTTAACAACTCCATTGCCAATTGAAAACTCACTCAAAAAATTTAATGAACTTGTGGAAGAGTTTTCAAAACTATAAAGAGACATCTTAGCCTAACCCCGGCGCAACTATAAAAAAACACGGGGATTAGGCTATATTTCTGCTTTTTACAATTTTCTGTCCCATATATATCTGAATAATGATAAAATTAACGGTAATAATAACCATTTTTGACATTCAAGGGGGAAGTACACATTGAACGAAAAGTTTAAAAAACCAAAAGGATTCGGTGAAATATTGGATCACACATTTAGTTTAAGTAAAAATCATTTTAAAGAATTCTTCGTGATCTTGATCATTTTTATGGGGCCTGTCTATTTGTTACAGGCGATTATTCAATATGCTTCAGGTATCAGCTTTTTTAGACAGGTAGGCCCAGGGGATAATTGGTTTGAACAAATCCTTTCGGGATTTGAAGAAACCGGTGCGATTGATTCCGGTGGTTTAGGTATGGACATTAGTTTAATCGTTGTCGGTCTATTAAGTGTAATTCTATTCCCGGTTGCAGAGGCGGCAATCCTGTTTGCGCTTCATCATATTAGGAACAATGAAGAGTTTTCAGTTGGATACGTGATTAAACAAGCCTTTTCACGCTTTTGGCCTATGCTGGGCAGCAGTATTTTGTTTGGGCTCATCGCAATTGCCATCATTGTTCTCCCCATTTTGATGGTAGTTTTCTCATTCGGTGTTTCAGCTTCAGATGGTAACATGATTTTCCTCATTTTATTCGGGATCTTGTTATTTTTTGCTGGCGCGATTGGGATTGGCCTATTATTAACCCGATGGAGTTTTTATTTTGGCTCGGTTGTACTTGATAAGACATCTCCTGGATTTACAAGAAGCTGGAGACTATCAAAAAATAGAACTTGGGTATTGATGGGACTATATATTGTGTTCTATATTATCGTTTCCATTATTGGGGCTGTCGTTCAGATGACCTTTGGTGCTTTTTTAGGAAACAGTGTGTTATTAACGATGATTTCTAATATGGCCACACTGTTTACAACAATGATTTTCTCAGTTGGCTATGGGGTGATGTATCTTGATTTAAAAACAAGACATGATGCAGATGATTTAAAAGAATTAATTGAAGACTTTAAAACAATTTAAAATAACCTATTATGTTAGGTGATGATTATGGTAGATGTAAACAAGGCACGAGATGACCTTGAAGAGATAGTAAATTCACAGGAATATAGAGTCTATTACAACGATTCTAAAGGATTGATTCAAACATGGTGGGAGCGGGCAAAAGAATGGCTGGCCGAACAACTGGAAAAACTGTTCCCAGTCATAAAATCGGCCGACAGCGCTTCCGGTCCGATTTTGATCGCGATAATTGTTATTGTTGTCATTTTAATTGCATTAGCGGCCTATTTTCTGACTCGCAATTTTAGACGGAATACGATACTGCGGAAGCAAAAACCGCTCCAATCGCTGATTGAAATCAATTGGACATTCGGACGGCATCTTGAAGAAGCTCGGAAATATGAATCTTCCTCAGACTATACATTGGCAACCCGCCATTTGTTTTTAGCTTTACTGCTTTATCTGCATGATAAAGGATGGCTTGAGGCGAGAATTTGGAAAACAAATTGGGACTACTATGATGAGCTTCGGAAAGTCGATCAACAGAATGCCGATCAATTTTATCGTCTTGCCTACTTTTTTGATGAAGTGACATACGGGGAACGTTCGG
The DNA here is from genome assembly GCF_049463095.1 of Neobacillus sp. 19. Taxonomy (NCBI): domain Bacteria; kingdom Bacillati; phylum Bacillota; class Bacilli; order Caryophanales; family Bacillaceae; genus Neobacillus; species Neobacillus sp. 19. The sequence continues at coordinate 6,238 of NZ_JBMPZU010000061.1, forward strand.
TAAGTAAACAAGAGTATATTCAATTTCAACAAGAGGCTACGCAATGGATGGGTGAAAGGAGGGAGGAGAGTAGTTGATAAAACCAAAATCAAAGGGGAAGACATGGATTTGGCTGATTGTACTCCTCATCCTATTTTTAGCCGTCAGTTACTTTTCCTTCTCACCCAAGCCGAAAGTTTATCCGGGGTATGTGTCTGACTCGCCGTCTCCTACCGGTGTAAAGGCATTTTATACATATTTAAATAAAGAAATGGATGCAAAGCGATGGAATCATTCACCTGAAATGCTGCCAAAAGGGAACGAAAGCCAATTACTTATTATGGTCGAGCCCGCTTTTATTCCGGAGAAAGAGCTTATGAAGGAATACGTTCATTTTATGGAGGCCGGAAATACGATCCTATTATTTCAAACCAATCCAAAAGGAATGTTTGATGTAAACACGGAGTTTGCGGAACAAAAGCCCTCGCCACAGGTATATGATCCGTCACATGTCACTTACCGGGCAGATATCAGTTCTGATATTCGTTTACAGAGTACGAAAGAAGATGAGCTCTTACTGGATAATAGCAAGGAAACGATAGCGCTCAAACGTACATATGGGAAAGGGTATTTGATTGTGGCAATAGCGCCAGAATGGACGACAAATGATAAAATTTTAAAACATGATCATTTACCACTCCTTTTATATCTTTTGAATGAAAGTAATGCAAAGACCTACTTGTTTGATGAGTACGTTCATGGCGGGGAGAATGCCTCCTCTATTTTGACCGTCTACCCGATGTGGTTTTTGCTGTTTGTTATACAGGGAATCCTAGTCATGATCCTTTGGTTATGGCTGAAAAGGGAAACGATTCGGGCCTATTTTCATTCCCAGAGAAGAATCGATTCGGTTTAGTGATGAGGGTATCCAGGCTATTGCTGCATGGTACTTAAGAGGAAAACAATATCATGATTCATTACTGATTCAAGCAGATTATCTGAAGCTGCTATTACAAGAACGCTGGCGAATTCCATATAAAAGGGAATGGCAGGATTTATCGAGTTATTTTGAAAAAAAATGGACTCGAATGCCTGCTGGTGAGATTAAGTCTTTTCTCACCGGATTGGTTACCATCCTTGAAAAAGATAAAATCAGTAAGCAGGAATACCTATTATGGTCGAGAAAACTGGAGCAATTAAGAAAAGAGGTTGAATGATGAAAACAGAATTAATTTCTTTTTTAGAAAAATATGAGGAGCGGATTATCGGTCAGAGTCTGAATCTAAGGCTTTTGTTATCGGCCGTTTTAAGCGGTGGCCATGTGTTGCTGGAAGGTGTACCGGGTACAGGTAAAACACAAATGGTGCGGACGCTTGCAAGTTTACTTGGCGGAAGCTTTAACCGCATTCAGTTTACTCCAGATTTACTGCCAAGTGATATTACCGGAAGCATGATTTATAACATGAAAGAAAGCACGTTTCAAACATTGAAGGGGCCAATATTTACCAATATCCTGCTTGCAGATGAAATTAATCGTACTCCTGCAAAGACCCAGGCGGCATTATTGGAAGCTATGGAAGAAAAACAGGTGACGATCCAAGGAGAAACGTATCCATTACCGAAAGTATTCTTTGTTGTTGCCACGCAAAACCCGATTGAATTTGAAGGGACCTATCCACTTCCGGAAGCGCAGCAGGATCGTTTCTTGTTTAAGTTGAAAATAGATTTTCCTGCCTTCGAGGAAGAGAAGTATGTGCTAAAGCAAGTCATAGAAAATAGCTTTTATGAAAAGCCCCTTGCTTCAATTTTAGACATGGATACTTTTTTACGAATTAGAAATGAAATTTCAAAAGTGACGGTTAGTGATAATGTATTGGACTATACGATGCAGATTGTCAGGAAAACACGAGATTCCGAAACTATTCGCTTTGGTGCCAGTACAAGGGCAGGGATCTCAATTGGAAAAGCGGCACAATCATGGGCATACCTGGCCGGACGGGATTATGTGACACCCGATGATATTAAAATGGTTGCTAAGCCAGCATTACGACATAGGATTCAGTTATCCCCGCATGTAGAATTGGAGGGAGCAACCGTTGACCAAATCATTGAAGAGCTTGTGGGCTCGGTTCCTGTTCCAAGATAGAGGAATCCTGCCGACGAAACGGCTAATACTGCTTTATCTTGTTCTTTCACTTGCATTCATAATAGCGACGGTTTGGGGAATGTCGTGGGCGTATATCATTACAATCAATATACTAGTATTTTTTGTTAGTCTTGTAGATTTACTATTTTCTCCGAAAAAAAGTCAGCTAACCTTTCAACGAACTATGGCTGATGAAATAGAACGAGGTATTTCCTATGAGGTAAAGATTCAGCTGAAGAATACTTCCCCCTATTCGTTTACATACCGGATGATCGATGGATTACCACAGTCCTTCGCACGACCCTTTCCTCTCCATGGAACTGGCTCAAAGGATTCGACCATGGAGATTTCATATGACACCATTGCCCATATAAGAGGAAAGTACACAATCGATAAGGTATACTTTCGCTATTGTAGTCTTTTAGGATTATGGGAGAAGCAAACGACTGTTGAAATAAGGAATACGGTAAAGGTTATACCCGATTTAACCGAGACAAAGCAATATTTAGAAAATGCTCAGCAATTTTTAAAATATGAAGGGTTGAAAATTCGCAGGCAGCGCAGTGGTGTTGGGGATTTTTCGAAGATTAGAAGTTATGTCGTCGGGGATGATCCCCGCAAAATTAACTGGAGGCAAACAGCAAAATTACGTGAAGTAATGACAAATGAATACGAACCGGAGCATGGAAAGTATATAACCATTTTAATAGATTGCGGCAGAATGATGGGCGCGGAAATGAAGAAGGGCAATCGTTTGGAGAAATCGTTGGAAGCGGCAATGACGGTTACGGCTGCGGCTCTCCAAAAAGGTGACTATGTTTCTGTCCTTGCCTTTTCAAAGGATATTAAGGTGTTTGTACCACCAGCAAAAGGATTGGCGCACCTGCAAACAATCCTGAAAGCAATCTATGATGTTAAAGTAGATGCCGCTGAGTCCAATTATGCAGCCGTTCTGCAATACCTAGAATTGGTTCAAAAGAAACGGAGTTTGTTGTTACTCTTTAGTGATGTGAGAACTTTCCTTCATGAGGAAAGTGCCCTCATCCTATTGAAGAGACTTCGGCAGAGGCATTTATTTTTCATGATTGGAATAGAGGATCAAACGTTGAATAAAAGGGTCAATGGGGAGCCAAGTACAGTACATGCAGCGATGGTGAAAAGTATTGCCCAACAGCAGCTGCTATTGAAGAAACGGGAAAAAAGCAAATGGGAAAAACAAGGCCTCCAAATGATCGAGGCCCGGGAAGAAAAATTGGCAACTGCCGCTGTTTCTCATTATATTGATATTATGAATCAAAATCTTCTATAGTGTTGGTTTTACTTAGCTTTACTTTTCCGATGACCACATAAAGAACTAATCCAATCACTGTTAGGAAAGCAACAATATACTTTGCTTCCAATGAAATATCCGCCGGGGTGATGAAACCTTCAATTACTCCGGCAATGACAAACAGCGGTATGGTCCCAAGCAGGAGCTGGACCGAGCGTTTCGCATGATGTTTTAATTGATAACCCCTAGTATAATGACCTGGAATGAACAGTTTATAGCCCATTAACAACCCGGCACCGCCGGCAATAAAAATCGCTGTAAGCTCAATCATCCCATGGGGAACGATAAACGCCCAAAAATCATAGGATTTCTCGTGATGCCAGAAAAGGGCAGCGAGTGCTCCTACAAGAATGCCATTGTAGATGAGCAAATACACCGTTACAAGCCCAAATGTAATCCCTCCGGCAAAAGCAAAAATGGCTACCTTGATATTGTTGGTCATAATACTTGCAGACATAAGTGAGGAGTCGATTGCACCATTGGCCTTTCCAATTTGGTCAGGGTTTACGCCTTGGGCAATTTCTGCCGGCAGGATGGCATAGATGTGTAGAGGGTCATTCACGACCGCGACAAAACTGCCAACCGCACCAATTACGAATAGAATCATCGCGGCAACGACAAACTTCCATTGCTCTACTAATAAGCCAATAAATTGGCTGCTGAAAAAATGGCGAATTTGTTTGAAACTAGATACTTGATCTTTGTACAACAGGTTATGTGCCTTTGAAACAAGTCCATTTAAGTATTGTGTTACCTCGTCATTGGGAAAGTATGTTTGACTAAATGAAAGGTTCTGGGCTGTCTTTTGATAGAGCCGGTTGTATTGTGTGATCGTTTCACCAGTAATGGATTTTCGGCGCTTACTCATCATTCCGATTAACTGTTCTAGCTGTTGCCATTCTTCTCGATGCATTTTGACAAATTGTTTTAAATTCATTTTGACACCTTCTTTTTGCTCTATTCTCCTTATTATAGTAATTTTGTAGAAAAATAGAAACACCAATAGAAAAAATCAACGGTGTAATGGAGGATTTATGAATCAAGACCAATTAAATATTAAAACACCTGAATATGTTTCGATTCAGTTTCAGCTTGCCGGGTTAGGCAGCAGGGCTGCAGCTTTTATTATTGATCAATTACTATTAATGGTTGTCAATATTTTAACATTAGTTGTGCTATATTTTGTGATGGACGGACTGTCATCCATGCCCTTTTTTCTCATGGAGAGTTCGCTTCCGATTGCGATTACGATTATTATTTTGTTTATTGTGAACTGGGGATACTTTTTTGCCCTTGAATATTTTTACGGGGGAAGGACCCTTGGGAAGAAGCTGGTCGGTATTCGAGTCATTCAAGAAAATGGGCACAGTATCACATTATTATCCAGCTTCATCCGGAATCTTATCCGCATTATTGATTCGTTGCCGACTGCCTATTTTCTTGGAATTGTCATGATCTTTTTTCATTCGAAGCATAAACGGCTTGGGGATCTTGTCGCTGGTACGATTGTTGTACATGAGCGGAAGGCGAAGCGGAAGAAGAAACTTACACCTATTGAAAAAGAAATTGAAAATCGCGGTCTCACCAAGAATGATCTGTTCCTGGATGAATGGACGTTGAAATCGCTGGGGATGAAAGAGTGGAAGCTTATAAGCACGTATGTAAGCCGCTTTCATCAAGTACCATTTGAGGAGAAAAGTCTTCTCACCAAACAAATTGCTGACATCCTGTTTCCGAAAATCGGGGTGGAAGTCTTCGGAAAATTAGAAAGTGAATTAGAAGATACACTTCTAGTCCTTTTTTTGCTTCTACAGGAAGAATGGGAATTTGAACTGTAAAAAAACTCGGCACTTCAATAGAGGTGCCGAGTTTTCCTTATAAAATGGGTGATAGAAGCCGTGTTATCGCTTCTTTTAATTTATTTATTAAGGGACGCTCTGTATATCTTGTTATTGTTAATTCAGAGCTATCCTGGCAATCTTGCTGGAATAAAGTATGAAGTTTTTTTGCTGCCTTTTCATCAAACAAAACGGCATTCACTTCAAAATTTAATCGAAAGCTTCGTGTGTCGATGTTGGCAGTCCCCACAGAAGCTACCTCTTGATCCACTACAATCGTTTTCGCATGGATGAAGCCTTTCTCGTATAGATAGATTTTTGCTCCGTAATCAATTAATTCTCCGGCGTAGGACAAGGTTGCCCAATAAACGATAGGGGAATCGCCCTTACTTGGGATCATGATACTGACATCAACACCTGAGAGCAGGGCAATTTTACAGGCATCCATAAAACTGGCATCCGGAACAAAATAGGGTGTTTGTATGTATACGGTTCTTTTAGCCGACATAATCAGTTTAATATAAGCATTTTTAATATGTTCCGTTTCAGAGTTTGGACCGCTCGCAATAATCTGAACAGGAGTGTTCCCTAAAGGTTTTTCCACAGGAACAGAATAGGGCTCAAGATTCAACTTATTCTTTGCGGAATAATTCCAGTCTAACAGGAATCTTCCTTGTATTTGATTAACGGATTCACCTTGAACACGTAAATGGGTGTCGCGCCAGTAGCCGAACTTTTTATCCAATCCTAGATATTCATTTCCAATATTAAAGCCGCCGATATAGGCAATCTTTCGGTCGATGATGCAAAGCTTCCGGTGATTTCGATTATTAATCCGGAAATTGATTAATTTAAGGAATGATGGGAAGAAGACCTCGACTTCGCCGCCGTATTGAATAAGTTCTTTAAAAAAACCGGGAGAAATCCTTTTAGAACCAATTTCGTCATAGAGAATTCGGACCTTGACACCTTCCATCGCCTTTTTTGTCAGTTCATCCCGCAGCCTTTTTCCAAGGGAATCCCGTTGTATAATGTAATATTGAAGATGGATCTCCTCTCGTGCCTTTCGAATGTCCTCAAACAAAGAGTGAAATTTTTCATGGCCATCACTGAAAATCTCAATTTCGTTGTACATGGAAAGAAGCGCATTGGAGGAGTTCAGGTTCATTAAGAGTAAATCTGAATGTTTTGTGAGCAGTTTACGGTCGAAAAACCTCCTGTTCTCCAGCTGTTGAATTTGTTCGTCTACAGTTGTTTGAAGATAGTTTCTTTCTTCAGATGATAACCGGTAAAAATTTTTCTGTTTTAATTGCCTTCCTAGAAACAAATAGACAATAAAGCCGACGATTGGAATGAAGAAAAGAACCATCAGCCAGGCCCAAGTAGAACCAATATCCCTTCGTTCTATAAACACAACTACACCCGCAAGCACAATATTGCCGATGAGAACAATGGTTACCAGCAGTGTCGTTACATTTGTCACATACATACGAAAAATTCTCCTCTTTTAGTTACAAGTCTTTTAGTAAATCTTACCTGAATTGGTTGGACTTTAAAAGGAATATGACGTGTACCAGGTCGTTATGAATATTTTTATCCGAACCATGAAGGATGAGCAGTTGAATCCAATACGAAACTCAAATAGTGAAGTACAGTATTAAATCCGAAAAATAACACATACTTCCATTATGAAATTTACAAAAGGAGTATGGGTATGCATTGGTATGAAAAGTTGAATCAATATTTTCCAGTTGAAGAGATGAAATCAAGAGAGCATATGGAAACCTTACTGAAAGAACGGTCTGAGATCTATCATAAAGATGAAGGACCCAATCATGTTCTAATGTATGTGGAGCTTGACAATTTTGTCTTTATTGATTATCTCTTCGTGTCGAAAAACGCCCGTGGTCAGGGGCTTGGTCATAAATTGATGGAAAAGATGAAAAGCAAAGGGAAACCAATCATTCTTGAAGTAGAACCAGTCAATTATGAAGACAGTGATACGGAAAAAAGGCTGCGGTATTATAAACGTGAGGGGTTCGAGCATGCGAAGTCCATCGGATATGAGAGAAGGTCGCTCGCAACAAATGAGATTAATAAAATGGAAATCCTTTATTGGGCACCAAATAACGAATCTGAAGAAATGATCTTTGCCGCGATGAAAAAAACATACGATATGATTCATACCTATAGAGACCAACACTTCTACGGCGAATCCTATCAGCCGGTTGACGAGGTACTGACATTTAACGAAGGACCAAAGAATGAGAATATTTTAGATAATTTGTGATAAAAAACCTTGAGTACTTGATAATGTACTCAAGGTTTTTTCATTTAACCCAAAGATTACTTCATAAAAAAGCTTAATTTTTTAAGTCTAATTGCATTGGTATTTGTTTTTCATTCTAGAGGAATAAATTGATTTTTGTAGAATAATGGTATTTAGAGCAGTTTTTTAACACAAACAAGTAGGGATACAAACTTCTAAAGAAAAAAGATTAATTGAAGTGGGCATCATGTACGGTTAATTATGGATAATATGGAGTGTGAAAGATGGATTCTCATGAAGAAATCATTCAAGTTATGAATCTAGTGAAAAAATATGGCGATTTCACGGCGGTAAAGGGGATAGAATTTCAGGTTCATAAGGGAGAGGTTTTCGGTCTGCTCGGTCCAAATGGTGCAGGTAAAACAACAGCATTAGAAATGCTGGTAGGACTTAGAAAACCCGATCAAGGTACAGCGATGGTAGGCGGATTTGACATCATGCGGGAACTAAAAAAGGTGAAAGAGGTCATCGGTGTACAATTACAATCGACCTCAATTTTTGACCTCCTGACGGTAGAAGAAATCTTACATTTGTATGGAAGCTTTTATCCAAAACAGGTTTCGATTTCTTCCTTAATTAAGGAAATGTTACTGGATGATAAAAGAAAAAGTCGCATAAAAAGTTTATCAGGAGGACAGAAACAACGACTAGCCATTGCCTTAGCTCTGGTACATGATCCATGGATTATTTTCTTAGATGAACCAACAACAGGGCTTGATCCGCAGGCACGAAGGATGTTATGGGATATAATCCTTCACTTAAAAGCGAAAGGAAAAACCATTGTGTTAACTACCCATTATATGGATGAAGCACATGTGTTATGTGATCGAATTGCGATTATGAATCAAGGAGAATTAATTGCCTTAGACACACCGTCCCAGCTTGTTAAAAATCTGCATTCAGATAGTGCAGTTGAGTTTCGTTTTGAGAATGAATCCACTGAAATTGATTTATATAAAATAGAAGCAGTAAAACAGGTAAGGAAGCAAAAAGAAGTGTATGTTTTATATACTGACGAACTTCAAATTACTTTAACCAGCTTGATTCAGATTGCCACAGATAAGCAACTGAAATTAACAGATTTGCAAACTCGTACAGCTACATTAGAAGATGTGTTCATACATATGACCGGAAGGGGATTAAGAGAGGGATGAGGGCTTACTGGCAGCTATCGTTATCGCAGTTACGGATTTTCCTTCGAAATAGGCAGGTCTTGTTTTGGACGCTGGCATTTCCGATTTTCCTCATGGTTATCATGGGTTCATTTTTAGGAAATGGAAATGGAATTTCATTAACGATTGGTGTTGTCGATCAAGACCAATCCATTCAATCAAACGAGTTTTTAACCGCTTTAATGAAAAACAAAGCCATAGACATAAAAATGGAAAAGAGCGAAAATAAGGCGTTAAACAAATTGAAAAAAGATGATTTACAACTAGTTGTCATCATACCAAAAGGATACGACGCTGGCTTAAGTGGCACACCAGCTAAAACAACACCTTACTTACTCCCCGTTTACTATAATGAAACGAACATTACTGCTTCACAAGTCGGTCTTCAGATCGTAAATAATATCATCGATGGTATTAGCAAAGAGAAGGTGGCTTATCAACCAGTAGTTGTTATGGATATGAAGGGAGTCGAAACGCTAAATTTAAAGTATATTGATTTCTTAGTGCCGGGGATTGTGGCGATGATGATAATGAGTAACAACATGAATGGAGTTGCCGGTCAAATTGCCGCCTGGAGAGAGCGGGGAATATTAAGAAGGATGCAAGGAACTACGTTAAAAGCTTCCACGTTTATTGCAGCGCAAATTACCGCTAGACTTGTCTTAAATGGCATCCAAGCGCTGATTGTTCTAGGGGTGGCCAATCTAATTTTTGATGTTGAAGTCCGCGGGTCGTGGTTTACCTTAATCAGTTTTGTGATATTAGGGACGCTCGCTTTTATGGCGATTGGATTTATTATCGCCGGCATTGCCAAAACACCGGAAAGTGCAGCACCAATTGCCGGTTTTCTATCGTTTCCGATGCTATTTTTGGGAGGTGTGTTTTTCCCGATAAAAAACATGCCTGAATTTCTACAACCAATTGTGCAAATTTTACCCATTGCCCATCTTAGCCACGCTTTAAGAGAGACGATGAATGTAGGAGCATCGTTTCTGAGCTTAGGGACAGAGGCTTTGATTTTGGGTGGCTGGCTTGTAGGAGCATTTATTATTGCCAGCTATACATTTAAATGGGAATAATTACAGGCTTATTTTGAATAGGAATGAAAAGAGGACAGTAAAGGAGGAAAAAATGCCAAATCAAGAATATAAATCTCATGTACGAGTGCACCCAATTTATCATTATGTTTTACAGATATTACTATTGGGAACATTAATAACTACTATTGTTTTTCTAGTTCGTTCGATTAATCAGGAGGAAAACATTCTTCTATCTGTTATCCTATTTTTGATGGTGTTAATCATGATCATCGTTGCCGTACTTTTAAGATTTTACCCATTAAAGGCTCAAGATCGTGCTATACGAGCGGAAGAGAACCTTCGTTCTTATATTTTAACGGGAGAGTTGTTAGATGCTAGACTCAGTATTGCGCAAGTGGTAGCTTTACGTTTTGCAAGCGACAAGGAACTTCCAGCATTAAGTAAACGGGCTGCAATGGAAAATCTAAAGCCGGATGAAATTAAGAAAGCTATAACAAATTGGCGAGCAGACCATAATCGAATCTAAATCTAGAAAAACACGTTTGATTTTATTTCAGACGTGTTTTAATTATTCGTAACCGTATTGAGATTAAATAAAAACAAGGGGTAAAACCATCGAGTACATAGTGATGGACTTAATGGTTTTTCTCGTTCACCGCGGTTATTTCATAAAAAGCTTTATTTTTTGAAGGCCATTCTTCACATTCGGATAGCGGAACGGGATATCGAATAAATTCGTTTGTTTGAGAACGCTTTTTTGATGGGAAAAGGTATCAAAGTTGCCTTTTCCATGATAGGCGCCAATTCCGCTATTTCCGACACCTCCAAAGGGAAGATAGGGGGAGGCAAAGTGATAGACCGTGTCGTTTACACAGCCGCCGCCAAAAGAGACGCTGTTTAGGACTTCCTGTTGTACATCGTTATTTTCTGTAAAAATATAGAGGGCGAGCGGTTTCGGATGACGATGAATTCCTTCAAATACCTCTGACAGAGAATCGTATTCAAGGACAGGAAGGATGGGCCCAAATATCTCATCCTGCATAATCGGATCCTCCCAAGTGACATTGTTAAAACTGTCGGCTCAATGGCAAGTTTTTCTTTATTAGCGCTTCCGCCAAAATACTGTTTCCCGTTATCTAAAAAGGTTGATAATCGATCAAAATGCCTTTCACTGACGATTCTAGTGAAATTTGCATTATTTAATGGCTCGCGACCGTACAATTCAAACGTTGTTTCCTTGAATTGCTTAAGAAATTGCTCCTTAATACTTTTATGAAGATACAAATAATCCGGGGCGATGCAGGTTTGTCCGGCGTTGGTGAATTTTCCCCAGGCAATCCGCTTGGCTGCTAGTTTTATATTTGCATCTTCATGCACGATACATGGGCTTTTTCCGCCCAGTTCTAATGTCACAGGGGTTAAATGTTTTGCTGCCGCCTCCATAATGATTTTTCCAACAGGGACACTTCCCGTAAAAAATATATAATCAAATGTTTCATTGAGAAGTGCTTGGCTAGTTTCCACTCCGCCTTGGACAACGGTAATGTACTCTACAGGGAATAGATCACTAATCAGTTTCCCTAATACCTCCGATGTTCTTGGCGTCAATTCTGAAGGCTTAATGACCGCACAATTTCCCGCTGCAATAGCACCGATTAACGGAGCAATTGCCAATTGAAAAGGGTAATTCCAAGGGGCGATAATCAGTGTTACACCATAGGGTTCTGAAAAAATATAACTTTTCGAGCCAATATGAGTAATGGGCGTTTTTACCCTCTTAGGCTTCACCCAAGAACGTAAATGCTTAATGGTGAATCGTAATTCTTCAAGAACAAATCCAATTTCAGAGGTGTAGGCATCAAATTCAGATTTATTTAAATCTGCCCTTAAGGCATCCATTAACACTTGCTCATTATTTTTAATTGCATTTCTTAACTTTTGAAGTGCATCTAGACGGTAAAGCAGATCTTTTGGTGTTTCCGTTCGAAAAAATGATTTTTGCTTAGCTAGTAAAGAACTGTAATTTTCCATTTCAGTAACCACCTTCATTCTTTGGTATCCCGTTAATCTTTTATTAAATGGTAAAGAGAAAATAGATCAACTTTATTTAAAATCCTTGGTACAGGATACAATGGGTTAGCTTCTTTAATTGCACGTTCCACCATTAACGGTATATCACTATCGACGATCCCGCTTACTTTTTTCGGAATCGCCATACTCGCATTTAGCTTCTTTATTGCCTCAATAAACTTAACTGCCTTGTGCTCAATGTCATCTGCCGGTTCACCAATCCCAACTAATTCTGCCAGCTCAGCCAATGGTTTGTGAATGGATTCCCCGTAGTATTCAAGGACATATGGGAGGATAATCGCATTAGCAAGGCCATGGGGGACAGAATAAAATCCACCCAGAGTATGGGCGATTGCATGGACATACCCAACATATGCCCGTGTAAAAGCCATCCCAGCCAAATAAGCCGCTTTTTGCATGTTCGTCCGTGCGTGAATATTTGTCCCGTTCGAATAGGACTCATAGAGATTTTCAAAGATTAATGTAATCGCGTCTTTACTATATTGGGTTGTTTCCTTTGTGTTACTTTTGCCAATGTAGGCTTCGACAGCATGCGTTAATGCATCAATCCCTGTTGCGGCTGTAATATGTGGTGGTAGATTAACGATCAGCAAGGGATCAAGGACAGCATAATGTGGAATGAGCGATGTATCCATTATGGCATATTTTTCATGTGTCTCGCTATTGGATACAACTGCAGCTAATGTTGCTTCACTTCCTGTACCGGCTGTGGTGGGAATGGCAAACAGGGGAGGCATCTTTTTTAGTACCTTTAATACACCCTTCATCTGGGGAATGGTTTTATTTGGCCTTGCTGTTCGGGCACCGACACCCTTGGCACAATCCATTGGTGATCCGCCGCCAAACGCAACTATGCCCTTACAATTGTTTGCGGTATACATTTGATACGCTTCCTCAATATTTTCAATCGTAGGATTTGGAACAGTTTTGTCGTAAATATAATAGTCAATTCCTTCCATACGCAAGTTATTTAGAAAATTGTCCATGAGACCAACCGACATGATTCCTTGATCGGTTACAATTAAAACGCATTCAACATTTTTCTGTTTTATTAATTTCGGCAGTTCTTTTAAACTGTTTTCTCCCTCTAACAGCTCAGGTTCCCGCCAAGGCATGAGGGAGGATGCCATTTTCATCACCTTCTGAAAAGACCTGCAATATACTTTATACATAACATGACCTCACTTTTAAAAAAAATTAATGTAGCTAATTTACTGCAGTCTATGATGTATGTAATCTATCAACGAGAGACACAAAAAACCCAAAAAGAGCGGTGAAGACACCCAAAAAACCCAAAAACATATACCACTTATATACCGTATTTAAATAAGGTATGTCAAGAATAATATTATGAATAGAATAAAAATTCTGAAAATAATAGTTATTCTTTGAGAAAATTCACGAATAAATGCCCAGGAAAAATAAAAAGTCACCCTATAAGTCAGGCTGACCAAAAAAAGAGAAGGAAAATGAAAGTTAGCTTTGTCTAATGAATTCAACTAATAAATCCAATTCTGCAGAATGGAGCTGATTGGTATTATCAAAAAACTGCTGGACCAATGTGATCATTTCAGGGCTTAATTCTTCCCCGACAGACTGGATGATCATTCCAACAACGGCACCAACGAATACTGTGAGCTGTACGTTTTGTTTCTTTGAAGCATTAATCATATTGACGGTTAAATCTTTTATCGAATCTCCAAGACTATTCAAATATAAAATGAGGATGCAAAGGAAGTAAGCACAAAATTCCAGTTTTACATCGACTGTTTTCATTTGTTCTAAAATATCATTAATCCCATCCATCAAAGGGAGCTGCTGTTTTCTTTCTATTAAGTCATGTACCTTTTGGAGAATCTGTTCCCATTCATCCGGATTCGAAATTTCTCTTCTTTCCCTTTGAAACAGATGATCAGCGATTTCTGTCGGGGAGAAGACAACAACGGATCGTCCTGTTTCATTTTCGTTTGCAGCATAAGCTCTTTTTAAAAGACCTTGACTTTCCAAACTCTTTAACACATCATAGGCCGTCCATTTACTCACACCAATGGCTTCTGCCACCTCTGAATAATGGACAGGGAGATTGGTACTCTGGTATTGACGCCAAATTTGGTCTAAAAATTCCCTTCTTCTTTTCGTTAACGAAATCGTAGCAGCCACCACCCATAATGATTATTTTGTCAGTGATTTTACATAATCTTGAACCATTTCAACTGTAACATTTTTTCTTGTTGACACAAATCGCAGCTTTATTTTATTCATTCTATTTGTTACTTCATTAATTTTATCAATTGAAAAGGGATTGCCTTGTTTACATAACTTAATAGCTTCCTCAATGTAGTTTTCACGTTGCTGGTCTAGCTCCTGAAACACTTGATATGTTTTGTTCTGATTCGCTGCATGTTTGATTAAATCTTTATGTACACTCATGATCTCACTCCTAATATGGTTGACTATAATCATCATACCATATTTAGAAAAAGAGGGATTCCTCAACTTATTAAAATAGAATTGGAAGGAAAATTTATATGATAGGTGGAATTAATTTAATAAACTCCTTCATTTTCCGAAAAATATTTGTATTGCTTTGAAATATAAAGGGAAAGTAATGGAACCTGCCATTACATGGACCGTTTGGTGTTACAGCACCAGCGGTCTTTTTTAATATACATAACATATCATCTCGAAAATTCTCTAATAGTGAACTTAATTTCATATTAATAAAAAATCATTGACATTCAATCTTTTATTTTGATATTGTATGAGGGAACAAAAATTCATATAAGAAAACTTAGATAAGATAAACATTTTATTATGTATTTTTTTTGTTGTTATATTCATGTTACTTACTAGGAGGTTTTGCAAATGGAAACTGAAATGATTTATGAACTTCGCCGTCCTGAGAATATTATTCCTGGGAAAAAGTATCCTGCACTGTTTGTTATGCATGGGATAGGTAGCAATGAACAAAATATGCTTTCACTTGTAAATGGTCTAGAGGATTTCTTCTTTATTTTTAGTGTAAGGGGACATTTGTCCCAGGGGCCAGGATTTGCCTACTTTACGATCCAGGGCTATGGAAAGCCACATAGGGAGATATTCGATGTGGGAATCAATAAATTAGCTGACTTTATTGACTATGCCTCAGTAAATTATCCAATAGACCCAGAGCAATCATACTTAATGGGCTTTAGCCAAGGAGCCATTGTTTCCATGACGTTAGGACTCACCCTTGGAAATAAAATAAAAGGTATCGTAGCGCTCAGTGGTTATATACCTCAATTCGTAAAGGAAGAATATTTGGTAAACCCAGGAAAGCATTTATCCGTGTTCATATCACATGGAGAATATGATCAGGTCCTGCCATATGAGTGGGGAAAAGAAAATGTAGAATATTTTACTAAGCTAGGGGTTCCGGTAACTTTTAAATCTTATCCTGAAGGGCATACAGTATCAGAAAAAAATCTTCAAGATTTTCAATCTTGGATTTTAAAGGATTTACGAAGATAAATTGAAACCGTTTGGCAACTTGGATAATGCTGAGGAGTTTATTAAATGGAGAATGTGAGCATGAACCTGAACGTCATTGCAAATGAAATTTACCGTCATCAAAAAAGTGCTGTTGAAATGGACAAAATCTCAACACGTTACCCCTCTATTACAATTGAGGATGCTTATAAAATTCAAGAAATCAACATGGAAAAAGAATTACAAGATGGCGATCAATTCGTTGGCTGGAAAATGGGATTGACAAGTTTCGCGAAGCAACAATCGGTAGGAGTAAAGCAGCCCATTTACGGAAGATTGCTTAAGTCAATGGTGATATCCAATGAGGAGCTTTCTTTAGATGGCTTAATTCATCCACGAGTGGAACCGGAACTTGCTTTCTTAATTAATAAAAAACTCGAAGGAAATCATGTCACTGAGCAAGATGTTTGGCTGGCTACTGAAGGTATAATGACTGCAATAGAGGTAATTGACAGTCGATATAAAGATTTTTCATTTAACCTTATTGATGTCGTTGCAGACAATGCTTCCAGTGCAAAATTTTTTCTTTCGGAACAAATATATGAACCTAATAAATTTCAATGGGAAAAAGCAAAGGTTCTAATGAAGTTGAATGGTAAAGCAGTTCAAGAGGGAATAGGTTCAGCTGTTATGGGAAATCCTGCTCGATCAGTGGTTGAATTGGTCAAAATGTTACATTCCTCTGGGCTTAGTATTGAACCTGGGATGATTGTACTAACTGGTGGAATAACGGAAGCAATTCATGTTAGCCATGGTGATTCAATTGAGGTCGAATTTGTTGAATTGGGTGAAATTGATTTGACTGTCATTTAATAATCAGGAGGTTTAAAATGCCAATTATACAGGTACACATGCTTGAGGGTAGATCAGTAGAATTAAAAGAACAATTGATTTCAGAGATTACTGCAGCTGTTAGCAGGACGTTAGGTAATTCACCTGAAACAATCAGAGTATTACTCCATGACATGCCACATGAAAATTGGGGTGTAGCGGGTAGGCAAATGAGTAACAATCATAATAATTAAGCAACCAGATTTATTGCCAATCGAACATGTCGATTGGTTTTATTAATTTTATAGAAGCAGTCCAAAAAGTCGTATAGTGGTGTAATGGGAAGGCCGGGTTCATGTTAGATTTAGTCAAAAACATTATTACGTAAAATATAAATTTGACGTAATAATGTTGATGGGATAAAATAGAAGTGAGGTGTGATTATGGTAAAACAAGAAAAACAAACTAATTTTAATAAACTGCAATCCTTGCTTCAGGAATTGCCTTGGTATGTGGATGAATATATCAATCATAAATTACGAAAACTTTCTACGGCTTCACTCTTTAACTACTGTCATGATTATAAGATTTTTTTCAACTGGATGATCAGTGAACAGTTATGGACCGGTAGCATTAAGGACATCTCATTGGAACGTTTAGAGAATATGACAGTTTTAGAAGTTGAAAACTTTTTAAACTATCTGCATTACCAATTAGATAATAAGGAATTAACCGTTAATCGTAAGTTATCTGCTTTAAAATCACTGTTTAATTACCTGCAAAATATTGCGGAAACACCTGATTTAAAGCCGTATATCAATCGAAATGTCATGGCCAAGATTGAATTTAATGAGGTAAAAGACAGTATGGAAACGAAGGCTACTAAAATGGAAGGAAAAATCCTTCTTGGGGATGAATACGAGAAATTCCGCTTATTTGTGGCCAATGATTACGGTGAATTAAACAAAGATAACAAAAAACTCTTTCATTTTCATCAATTAAACAAGGAACGCGATACGGCGATTGTATCCTTGATTCTTGGTTCCGGGCTGCGCCTATCCGAGTTAGTCGGCATCGATTTAGACGATCTTGACTTTAGTAAATATTGTGTGCGAGTCATTAGAAAAGGAAATAAAGAGCAATTTGTTTATTTTAGCCAGGTGGCAATGTCTGATCTGCAAGAATACCTTTCTATTAGAACGGCTAAGTATAAAGTTGATAAGACGAATAAGGCATTGTTTATATCTGCACAAATGGGTCCTAAAGGCAAATCGCGCAGGCTTACGGCCAGATCAGTTGAAAAGTTGATTGAAAAATATGCAACCGCATTTGGCAAACCATCATTATCCGTACATAAGCTCAGGCATTCGTTTGCAACCAGATATCATGCAGAAATCAATGATGTACCGAAATTACGCCGTCAATTAGGCCATTCATCGATTCAAACAACGATGATTTACACGCATATTAAGAATGATGATTTAAAAATTGCAGTTGATAAGATGGATATGCCGAAAGAACAATTGGAATAATGTTAAATGGCTGTTACTCGTGGCAGCCATTTTTGATCTTTTATCAGTTTACATAATATTATTATGGTAACAAAAATTGATTCTGTCTCAATCACTAAGTATACTTAAGATAATGAGACGGAATCAATTTTAAAAGTTTATTTCAATTTGTGAATTTATTTTCTTTAAAGTTTCGCAAAATTGTTTTTCATTTTTAGGAGAAATCAGCATCGTGTCCCATTTGCCATACAAAAGTTCTATACGGTTCAATGATAATGCTGGGCTTGATAACGGATTTCTCGTCTTTCTTATACTTTTAATTATCATAATATCGACTTTCCAGCGAAATGGCCCACTCACTATCTTTAATTGGTTCCCATTTATTTGATAATATGTTCCGAACCAGCACCAAATAATAAATGCACTAGTCATTCCGCATACTAGAATTGCAGCAATGATCTCCCCCTTCCCTTCTGGCCCGCCAGGCAGGAATAGAAAAGAACCGATTAAAAAGGCTACTGCTCCCCATATTAAAACACCAGTAATAATCCCTTTTTTTGAGTAATATCTCATATTCATCAACTCCTAACAACATATGGACAAAAGACAAACATACCCAATTATTTAATGATATACGAATAACCTTCATAAAAGTTACAAAAAAAGCATTTAGAAAGCAGAAAAGCTCTCTAAATGCCATTCATTATCCCGCATTCCTCTGATTAAAGGTAAACTGACTATTATACAAATCAGCATAAAAGCCGTCTTTTTCTAGTAATTCTTTGTGAGTTCCTTTTTCTATCACTGTTCCATGATTCATCACCAGGATCAGGTCTGCATCACGGATCGTTGAAAGACGGTGGGCAATGACAAAACTCGTGCGCCCTTTCATTAAATGATCCATTGCTTTTTGAATCTGAACTTCTGTTCGAGTATCGACGCTGCTCGTAGCTTCATCAAGAATCAAAATGGCAGGATTCGCCAGAATTGCCCGTGCAATTGTTAATAATTGTTTTTGACCTTGAGAGATATTAGAAGCTTCCTCATTTAGTATTGTATCATAGCCTTCAGGGAAGTGTTCGGATAAAATGGTCTGCATTGGCTGCCTGTGCCGCTGCCACTATCTCTTCTTCCGTAGCTTCTTCCCTTCCGTAAGCAATATTATCACGAATGGTGCTATTGAAAAGCCAGGTATCTTGCAATACCATCCCGAACAAACTGCGAAGCTTCTCTCTTTTTAGATCACGCGTATCGATTCCATCGATTAAAATTTTCCCAGAATTAATTTCATAGAACCGCATCAATAAATTGATCATCGTCGTTTTACCGGCACCTGTTGGACCGACAATGGCCACACGCTGACCTGGTTTCACCTCAATATTCATATCCTCAATTAACGGTTCATTTTCCTTATAGCTGAAGGAAACATGTTCGAATGAAACTTCTCCCTTAGGATCAATGAACTCCACAGCTTTAACTGCTTCAGGTACCTCTTCTGTTTCGTCTAAAATTTCAAACACCCGTTCTGCACTTGCAATCGTCGATTGAATGACATTGGCTATATTTGCGGTTTGGGTAATTGGCTGGCTAAATTGTCTTGCGTATTGAATAAATGCTTGTATATCCCCAATTTCAATGGCCTTTTTTGTGACCAAAAGTCCCCCAACTACTGACACAAGCACATAGCCGATATTATTAATAAATGACATTAATGGCATAATCATACCTGACATAAATTGTGCCTTCCAGCCAGATTGATAAAGGGCTTCATTCGTTTCTTCAAATTTTTCAATCGATTGCTGCTCCCGGCCAAACACTTTAATGACCTTATGACCTGTGTACATCTCTTCCACATGACCATTAAGCTCACCAAGTGATTTTTGCTGCCCCTTAAAATAGGTCTGTGATTTTTTAGCAATTTTTATAATCGCGACAAAGCTTAGTGGAATGGTCAGGACGACAATCAGTGTCATGAGCGGGCTAATCGTAAGCATCATTACGATAACCCCCAGTAACGTAATCACTGATGTAATTAGCTGGGTTAAGCTTTGCTGCAAGGTGGTACTGATATTATCGACATCATTGACAGCCCGGCTAAGAATTTCTCCATGGGTGCGTGAGTCGAAGTATTTTAGCGGCAGCCGGTTGAGTTTCTCTTCCACTTCTTTTCGAAGATGATAAACCGTTTTTTGTGCTACACCCGCCATGATATATTGTTGTAGATAAGCAAATAGGGCACTTATGATATACAGCCCGATCAAGAGCAGGATAATTTGTCCGATATAATCAAAATCTATTTCTGCCCCTGGAACTCCTTTTATTTTCATCATTAATCCTTCAAACAATCTGGTCGTTGCCTTCCCCATTATTTTCGGGCTGACAATCGAAAACACAGTACTGATGATAGCTGTAATTAAAACAGATATCAGCTGTAATTTATAAGGTTTTAAATAGGTGATTAATCTCTTAAGTGTTCCTTTGAAGTTCTTTGCTTTTTGGGGAGGCATTCCCATGCCCATGGGGCCGAATCCCCCGCCTGGCCCACCTCTGCCCGGAGCACCTTGATGTTTGGAATCCTTACTCATGCGATTTCCTCCTCACTCAGCTGCGACATGACAATTTCACGATACACCTTACTGATTTCCATTAATTCCTTATGTTTTCCGATTCCTGCAATTTCACCATTGTCTAATACGATAATTTGATCAGCATCCATAATTGTACTGACACGCTGCGCAACGATTAGCATCGAGGATGACGCAGTTTCCGCTTTTAATGCAGCCCGCAGCTTCGCATCCGTTTTAAAATCCAGTGCGGAAAAACTATCGTCAAAAATATAAATTTCCGGTTTCCTAACGAGGGCCCGTGCAATCGACAAGCGTTGTTTTTGTCCACCAGAAACATTTGTTCCCCCTTGTGCAATAACTGAATGGAATCCCTCTGGCATATTGCCGATAAACTCTGTTGCTTGGGCAATTTCAGCAGCATGCTGTACTTCGTTATCTGAGGCATCTTCTTTCCCATAACGAATGTTTTCTGAAATCGTACCGGTAAAAAGAACCGCTTGCTGAGGCACAAAGCCAATCTTTTCACGAAGGGTTTCCTGCTTCATCTCACTTACATCAATTCCATCAACCAGCACCTTGCCGCTGTCAACATCATAAAAACGCGGAATTAAATTAATAAGCGTAGATTTACCGGATCCAGTCCCGCCAATAATGGCCGTCACTTCACCCGGATTCATTTTAAACGAAATATTGGATATCGCAGGCATTTCGGCACCGGGATAGCTGAAGGTGACATTGCGAAATTCTACTTGCCCCTTTTGCTCTTTGGCAGGTACAGAAACTGCCGGGTCTTGAATATCGGCCGTTGTCTCGAACACTTCGTTTATTCTCCCCGCTGAAACCGATGCCCTTGGAATCATCACAAACATCATCGATAACATCACAAAAGAGAACATAATTTGCATCGCATATTGAATAAATGCCATCATGTCACCGACTTCCATATGGCCATTACTGATCCGAATTCCGCCAAACCAAATGATTGCTACGGTCGTAAGGTTTAGGACAATCATCATAATCGGCATCATCGCAGCCATGAGTTTATTGACCTTTATCGCTGTCTGCGTTAGGTCCCAGTTTGCTGCATCAAACCGTTTTTTTTCATGGGACACTCTGTTAAAAGAACGGATAACACGTATGCCAGTTACAGGTTTTCTCTTAATACTCGGTTGAGGTTATCGAGCTTTACCTGCATGGCTTTAAATAACGGCATTCCCTTTCTTGCAATTATGACAATGGTTATGCAAGAACCGGCAAGGACACTGCCAAAACTAAGGTAAGCTTAGCATCCTTTGATAAGGCCATAATGATCCGCCTATACACATCATTGGCGC
>NZ_JBMPZU010000062.1:0-69357 GCF_049463095.1 Neobacillus sp. 19
TCCTGACGTGTATCTTTTAGAAAATGATAATAATAAAGTCACTTCCAAACGTTTATGGAAATAAGGAAAAAGGAGCGAAAATGGGGAACTGCCCACGGGTATTGAAGAAAAGCGAGATTGCACTTTTGTACAGAGTTTTATGGACCTGATAATGCAAGAAGAAATAACTTCTGTTTTACTACCCCCTTAACAAGGTAAGAATAATTTGAGAATCCTTAAAGTTACCCCAATATACGATACGATATCACCTTTACAGTGGAAACGAAGACGATGTGACTTACTTGATAAGGGCTTATTTGATTTAATCATTTTAATAGAGTCAGCTGATTTATTGAATTGCTAGAGGAAACGAAAATGAAGAAAATTTACCTGATAGGATGAGTCGTGTATAAGAGCGTTTGGCTAAAGAGTGGATTGCTGCGGCAACAATAGCAGCTCTGTTTCTATTCCAAAAACAAAAAAAGGAAACAGCCATTCAACTGATTCCTTTTTAGACTTGAACATTGGTGGATCTCACATTAAGGCCTTCCTGCTTGAGCCCCTGCAGTTGTTGCGTAATCTGGGAATGCTGGGTCTGACATAGACTCTACTAACTTCGACTGGTCAGAATTCTCTTTTGAGCTTTGGTCGGACAGTGACCGGATTTGGTCCTTTATCTTCTCGATGTTTTCTGAAGAGGCAATGCTTTTTATTTGATTTATGACTTTAGTGCGAGATTCCTTATTCCTCAACAGGTAAGCAGCTCCACCTATGGCTAATGTGCCAACAATCTTATTTAGCATAATATCTCATCCTCCTTGTCGATATGTTTATACCCTTTAATCCTATTGTTAAACAGTATCATTCTAGGGCTTTTTATAGGTGATAGAATGGTGTGGCTTTAAGCATTTGGATCAATACATTTTCATTCTTTGTGGTGAAGAGCTATTTTTTAGCGATTCATGGATGTCTAACGGATGCGAGAGTTAAAGATCCAGCTGCTTCGGCAGCTTTTTTGCTTGTTGCATTGATGGGCAGGTTGGTTCAAGAAAAAAACAAAAATGTCAATCATGAAGGCTGATGAATATGTTAAAATTTAGTAATGCAGTGATTGAATGAAAGAAGAAAACAAAGCATTAAAATTTCTTTAGGGGAGAAGAAAAATGAAAAAAGGAAGAATATTAACCTGGGGTGGCTTACTCTTAGCGACGGTAGGAATATATTTCCAAACTTTTTTACCATCTCGAATGGTTTATTATCGGCACATTCATTGCATTATCTGGAATTATTTTAAACGCGATTAGCTTATTCTTGCCTAGGTCTAATGGGGGTCAGGGAATAAAACTAAAAATAAGAAATGTCTTAGGCTGGTTAATTATTATATTTTGGATTATAAGTTGGTCCTTTTTTAAAGAAGAACTATCTTTTATTTCGACTGGGATAGGTGGACTTATTTGTATAATTATGGGTTACCCGTTAGCTTATTATAAGAGTAAAAAGGAATAGATAAACATTATTATGCTAAAAATCTAGGATTAAAAAACGGCAATGAAATTGCTATGAAAATTGGTAAAAGTAAATACTTAGTGGCTATTTAAAATTTGGTCACTACACACCTGTTGACCGTCCAGGATTAATAATCTTCCGGAAAAGTGAATAAGGTAAAACAGTATATTCTTGAAGGGGGAGTCTAATTGAATTACTTTAGAAAATGGATAAATCGGACGTTCAATCATGATCCCAGAAAAAAATTGACTCTCGTGTTGGGAGCTCAATATGAACCACAAACATTTGGACAACCAGTTGAACGAGACCAAACTTCGTTAATCAGTTCCAGAGATGCCGAAAAATACTTTCGTCCCTCCCGCCTCCCAATTAAAAATACCCTTATCAAGAACAGCCAATTTTTTGATCCCTATTATGAAAAAAACTACAAAGAAATTAAACTCCCTGCAACATTATCTAGGACTCCTGATGAAACTGTTTTAAACTATTTTAGTATTTTAAGAGAGGCAGAAAACCTCACTCAAATCCAGTTGGGTGGGTGCGGAACGGTGGGGATGGCAAAGTTGCCCTATCCAATTGCTTATAACTTTTTTACTAAAGACTATCACAAAAGGGTTTCCTATAATGAATATCTTCAATCGTTTGCTGGAATTGGACATCTAAATTTAATTAAGATGAACAGACTTCCTGATGAAAAAGGCATTGTTCCTTTTTTCATTGAGCTGGAAAGCATCGAAGGTTCATCAAAAGGTGTCACCTATTTTGCTTATTATTACGGCTATGTCCAACTAAAAAAAGTTCAAAACCTATATAAAATTGACCAGATGAAATTGTACGGAGAGGACTTCCTATGTGCCCCCTATCATCTTTGGCAGCATGATGCGGAAGCAGTCGTTGGTATTATGTATGGTGAATGGTGCAAATTAATAAAAAAACAGCTACCAACTAAACAAGATGGTTACGTCAAAACCATTGATTTTATTGGTACGGACGGAGCCGATTATCGGTTTATCTTTTATCAATTAACAAATGATACAGATGTATTAATTTCTCAATATAAAAGGGATTCTGAAGGAAACTGGGATTCCATCAGAATTGACCCTATCAAATGTCTAAAAAACTAAGCGTGATATTAAAGAATTGAGCCTTTACTCTAAT
This sequence comes from Neobacillus sp. 19, assembly GCF_049463095.1. Classification (NCBI taxonomy): domain Bacteria; kingdom Bacillati; phylum Bacillota; class Bacilli; order Caryophanales; family Bacillaceae; genus Neobacillus; species Neobacillus sp. 19. The sequence goes on from NZ_JBMPZU010000062.1 coordinate 2,644, forward strand.
GCACAAAAAATGGCATTCATTAAATGAAGGTTCTTTTTTTAATGTGAAATATTGTACTTAAACTAAAGGGTGCAATAGTTAAGGGTCTAGCTGCCATTAGGTAGCCTTTCTTATTGAGCTCTAACGATTCAGTTTAATAAGCAGCAAAAAATACACCTCATATCTGAGGTTTATGGCTAATATTCAATAATCCCAAGAATTTGCTTGTATTGCCTTGAAATTTAAAGAAATATGGTTGGTTCTCATATAGAACCAATGTTACTGTTAAAAATCAATGGTTCAATGACCTTGTAGATGAAGTAATGATTATTTTTCCTGATCCAGAAAATCCATATTTATTGGTTTTTGACGCCTTTTTCTTATTATAGTAACGGGTGTTAGTTGAATAAGGACTGAAATATATATCCTTCTAAATGATTCCAAAACAAAGTATTATCGTTTATATCCCCCCTCCAGTCAGATACTCTAGGACAACCTTTTCTCTAAATTCACTTGAAAATTTGACCAAATTAAAAACCCCTAAGATGGTTGTTTAGTCCAACTTTAGGGGTTCACTTCAATTGATTCTTTTTTAGACTTGATCATTGGTGGATCACATATTAGGACCTTCCTGCTTGAGCCCTTGCTGTTGTTGCGTAATCTGGGAATGCTGGGTCTGACATAGACGCTAATAACTGCGGCTGGTCAGAATTGTCTTTCAAGTTTTGGCTGGACAGTGATCGGACTTGGTTCTTTATCTTCTCGATGTTTTCTGAAGAGGCAAGGTTTTTCACTTGATTTATGACTTTAGTGCGAGATTCCTTGTTCCTTAACAGGTAAGCGGCTCCACCTATGGCTAATGTGCCAACAATCTTATTTATCATAATATCCCATCCTCCTTGTCGATATATTTATACCCTGTAATCCGATTGTTAAACAGAAACATTGCAGGGCTTTTTATAGGTAAAAAACACATTTTTGTTTGAACAAGTTTATAGGTGAATAACCAAAGAATATGATGATGGGAAAATAAATTGTTAAGGAGTGCATTTAATGTATCCTAGTCATTTACATCTGTACTATAACATTCCATTTGGTCAAGATTCATATCTCTCAGCTGCGCCATTTCAAACAGATTACTATTCGAATTTCGATCCAAGACAACTTGGCGGGTTTCAGCCTCCGACTGCGCCGCCGCCTGGTCATGCTCCGACAGTACCACCACCAGGTCATCATGATGATGAAGTTGGGCCTCCGACAGCGCCTCCGCCATCTGTTGTTCCCCAACAACAGGTTCAAGCTGGAGTATCTGCAGTAGACCCAGGCAGTATGATCAGATGTTTACACAGAAATACGTATGTATGGTTAAGAGGTTTTCAGCAATTTTGGTTTTATCCAACATTCATTGGCAGGCACTCTGTCTCAGGGTATCGCTGGACAGGAAATAGATGGGTGAATCAGGGAATAAGCCTAAGACAAATTCAGTCCTTTACTTGCGTTTAGTATGGTGCAGGTGAGTAGATTGTCATTAAGGCATGTCCATATTTAATCTAGACGGGCTCCAATTTCCTCTCTAAGTGTAATATATAGTGAAATGTCAAATTAGCTCTTCATACATTCGAAGGGAAGTGTAATAAATGGATAATGCTTTACCGATTTCTAACGCCTTACCGATTTCCAATGCCATACCTCCAAATGTTCTTCCTTATCCTCCGGTGTCTTACTCTTATGCAGCTCCTGTTTATGAAGAGTGTTATCCTACTTATGGGTGCGGCGGTGAATTTATACTCATCATAGTGTTGTTTATTTTATTAATCATTGTTGGTGCCGTTTGTTTCTGTGTTTAAAGAATTTGACTGTATCAATTAAATAGTCCTCTTCATGGTATGAAATAAAAAGGAAGTTCTTTCTCACATGCGATAGTGATGCCGTTAACTGGTATCACTTTTTATAATTCTACAATAATATTATGATGTGTTTTCACTTAAACTAAAGAGAGGATAGTTGAAGAGGGGATTATTTCCAAACAAGAAGGAAAGATTATAACAAGCATTGAATTTATATAGGGGTTAGTGATTACTGCATCTCTATATCAGGAGGTTGGTAGGTATGTCGAGAGAGTTATGGTTGAACCTGCCCGTGCGAGAACCAGAACGGTCAAAGGCGTTTTATATCCAGCTCGGTTTTCGCCTGAATGAGCAGTATGCGAGTCAAGACGGCTCATTTAGCATGATCGTCGGCGACAATCAGGTTGTTTTGATGCTCTTCCCGGAATCCGTATTCCGCGGTTTTGCTGGTAATGCGGTTGCGGATTCGTGGAAGAGTACGGAAGTGTTATTCTCAATAGGAGCGAACTCCAGGGATGAAGTTGATGAGCTCGCCTTGAAAGCTGAACATGCCGGCGGTACTGTATTCAGTAAGCCGGGAGAAAACGGTGGCTGGATGTACGGCTGCGGTTTTGCCGATCCAGACGGTCATCGGTGGAATGCATTGTATATGGATATGAGCAAAATGGCCCAAGGCTGAAAAACCGATTCGCCATTTCGTGACGAGTCATTACTCTCAGATCCGGCTGCCATTACGGTGGCCGTTTTTTTATTGACCTAAAAAACAATTAAAGAAGGAATCTGTTTGATAAATATCGAAAATAGATCTAATAAATACAAGGAAAATTATTTTTAGGGGGGGATTGGTTGAAGATTATAAGGGGGATTATATTTATTGTTGGAATTTTTTGTGTGTTTTTAGGTTGGCTAATAACTGGTCCATATTTAGTTATTACTGCTATTTATAACCCATTATGGACAACTAGTGAAGCGATAGCAGATACAATTCAAAATAGACCGAAATTCATCTCAAGGATTTTAGCAAGATTACTTGATTATATTATTCTCACGTTGTTATTTGGGGTCGTTGGAGCTAGTATAGAAGTTATTTTTCCAAGCATAATTATTAGTGATGGATTTTTTTCATTCATTTTGTTGGGCTACTTTTTAATTTCTTTGTTCTTTTTTCGTAAAACCATTGGAGATAAACTATTTAAGCTAGAATTAGGTTCATACAGGGAGGACGGAAAAATATCATTTGCACAAGTTTTTATTCGCACTTTTTTTGCTCCGATTGGGGTAATTCAAGGAATATTTTCAGTCCGAAATAGTAAAAAATATTTGGTGCACGACCGAGTCTCCAACACTGATATAATCAAAAAAGTATCTTAAAATAAATATTTATCATAAAAAAATGATTAACATAACCTGCTTGTTCTGTTAAATGGTGCAAGAGTTTAAGATCAAGCTGCCATTTTCTCAGCTTTTCTTGCTGTACTTATGGGCAGGTTAGGTTTATAAAAATCAACAGTTATTTTTAAAATATATACATATAACGGAGTGTTAGTTAGATAACAAGTAAAGGAAGAAAGATATGCTATTAGATGAATATATTGAAAGGAATTTTCCTAATTTACCAATATGCCCACCGTTATTTTATAATTGGAAGATTGGTATTCGTTTTGAATTAGGAGATCCAAAAGAAGAAAATGATAGTAAATATATTGAACGTGTCTATAAAAGGGCATTACAGTTATTTAATTCTATAAATGATAAAAACGATGAAATTTATTTGGTTTCATACGATGATCGCTTAATAAAAAGAAGATTTAACAACAAGTATAAAACTAAATTTTTCACTTCATATCTCCAAGATAAAAATGATAAATATCGAATCCAAATTCAAGAATTCCCCTTTCAGAATCCTGAAGAAGATGAAGATAATGAATGGTGTACTTTACGCTATACTATGAAATGTAAATCAAAAGACATAAAAATAGTATCATTATTAAAAGCATATTTTAATACAAATATGGCTCGAATCTATTTTGTTAATCTTAACAAAGGAACTATTTTCCATATTTATGACGATAGAGGATGCGATTTAATTGCATCTAAAATAGAAAGTATCAAGAATATTTATCTAACATACAATGATTGGATTTTAGATTACGATAGGGAAAAAATTGATAAAGTTTTTAAAGATAAATAACTTTTACTTAATTAAATGAAAGGACAACCTAACGGGTGCAAGGGTTAAGTGAAAGATGCTATATTAGGCTGCTTTTTCTTTGTTCACCTAAAGGATTGGTTGAAGAAGGTATTTATTTTAATTTCTTGAATTACTAATTTAATTAAAATAATAGTAATTAGAAAAGTGAGGGAGTTTAGTATGATGATAAAAGGTTTCGGCGGAATCTTTTGGAGGACTAGAAATCTAGATGCTGTAAAAAAATGGTACAGTGAAGTGCTGAAGCTGGAAATTGATAAGTGGAATGGGACTATTATTAAATCCGATTCAGAAAATGAAACTGTCTTTTCACTCTTTACTGAAGATGACCCTTATTTCCCAACAGAACAGCAAGTGATGTTAAACTTCCAAGTTTATGATCTAAACGAGACAATCCAGCATCTTGAACAAATGGGTGTACCTCTTGCAAAGGAAAAAGAGAGTAGTGATTTTGGTCAGTTTATTTGGATTAAAGATCCCGAAGGCAGACTAATTGAACTATGGGAGAAATAACGGATTCCGTTTCCTAGCGCAAAAACTCGAAAATGCAGCTGAATTTGTACTGCCTTTTGTATCTGTTTTTGCAATTAAATGTAAAATGGCTCGATTCACCATACTGAGCCATTTTACATTTGTGGGCGCTTTATATTTTTATAAACTAATGAGATAGAAACTTTGTGCTCTCTTGCACCATTTCAATAAAATACTTCATAATTCTACTATCTTCTGTTAACTCTGGATGAAAGGAACAACCTAAAAATTGACCCTCCCGAGCTAAAACAATGCGTTCTTCATATTTTGCTAGAATTTCAACATTTTCACCTGCATCGACGATATGCGGGGCCCGGATAAAAACGGCAGGAATATCTACCCCTATTCCTTGAACGGATAGGTCTGCTTCAAAACTATCAACTTGGCGTCCAAATGAATTCCGTTCAACAACTACATCCATTAACCCTAGATGCGGCGAAGCATGGCCAACGATATTTTTTGCTAATAAAATCAGGCCTGCACATGTTCCGAACATAGGAATACCTTTGTCTGCCAAAGCGCGAATTGGTTCTAGTAAATCGTAACGGTCCAGCAGTTTACTTATTGTCGTGCTTTCGCCGCCAGGTAATATCAGACCATTTATTTCTTTTAGATCTTCAACCGATTTAACTGGGACTGCCTCACAACCAAGCGCTTCAATTTGTCTACTATGCTCTCTGACTGCACCTTGTAGTGCCAATATACCGATTTTTAGCATATTACCAGCCACGATCCTGCATACGTTCACTTGCATTCAGCGTTGCAATTTCAATACCCTTCATTGGTGTACCCAATTCTTTAGAAATTGCAGCGATTAGTTTATAGTCTTGATAGTGTGTTGTCGCCTCTACAATTGCACGTGCGAATTTCTCTGGGTTATCAGATTTGAAAATACCTGATCCTACAAATACACCATCTGCTCCAAGTTCCATCATTAAAGCAGCATCAGCGGGTGTTGCCACACCGCCGGCAGCAAAGTTTACAACTGGTAAGCGGCCTAATTTTTTGATTTCTACTAATAATTCAAATGGTGCCCCTAAAACTTTTGCTTCTGTCATTAATTCATCTGTACTCATACCGACAACACGTCTTACTTGTGCATTCACTTTACGAATATGACGAACCGCTTCTACAATATTTCCGGTTCCCGGTTCCCCTTTTGTTCGTAACATGGATGCTCCTTCTCCAATACGGCGTGCAGCTTCCCCTAAATCGCGGCAGCCACAAACAAACGGTACGGTGTATTCACTTTTTAATAAATGGAATTCTTCATCTGCAGGTGTTAATACTTCACTTTCATCAATGTAATCGACACCCATTGATTCTAATACACGTGCTTCTACAATGTGGCCAATACGTGCTTTTGCCATTACTGGAATCGTTACAGCATTCATTACTTCCTCAACAATACGAGGATCTGCCATACGGGCTACTCCGCCAGCTGCCCGGATGTCTGATGGCACGCGCTCTAAAGCCATAACTGCAACTGCACCTGCAGCCTCTGCAATTTTTGCTTGTTCGGCATTAATGACGTCCATAATGACGCCGCCTTTTTGCATTTCTGCCATTCCGCGTTTTACTGTTTCTGTACCTACTTGTTTCATAAAAAGAACCTCCATACATTTGATGATTATTAGTATAATAGAAATTAACATTATGAAAAGGTTCAATTTTTAAAAAATTCATATGGTCAGCAGGGGGGATTAAGGGTGGATATGCTTATGTTTAAATTGGATAAAAGTAATACAATGCCCTTATATGAACAGCTTTATACTGGTATTAAAGATGCCATTATCCAGAAACAAATTGAAGTTGGAACCAAATTACCATCAAAAAAAATTCTAGCTGAATTTTTAAATATCAGTCAAACAACCATTGAATTGGCTTATGCTCAACTGATTGCAGAAGGATATGTGGCATCAAAACCTCGGATTGGATTCTTTGTAGAAGAGATCGATGATTTACCCTATATTGAAAAAGGGCGTTTAAACATTCATGTAGAGGCGGACAAGAAAGAAAGCTATCAATTTGACTTTCATCCGGGAAAAATCGATACGGACTCATTCCCTTTTTCCCTTTGGAGAAAATATGCAAAAAATTTATTTGATCATAGTTCAAAAGAGTTGTTACAAATTGGAGACCATCAAGGAGAATTTGCATTAAGAGAGGAAATTTCAAAATATCTTTATCAATCCAGGGGGATTGTATGTAAACCAGAACAAATTGTCATTGGTTCGGGAACGGAACATTTACTTCCCATGATTCTAAGATTACTTGAAAATGAATCAAAATTTGCCCTTGAAAATCCTGGATATTCAGCCATCCCCAAAATACAATTGCAAAATAGAGCCGTTCCCATTCGGGTAGATGAGGATGGCTTAGTGGTGGATGAACTTGAACAGACAAATGCCAATGTTGTTTACATTACACCTTCTCACCAATTCCCTACGGGTGCGGTTCTATCGGCAACAAGAAGAACGCAACTGTTAAATTGGGCTGCAAAAGGTGAAAATCGCTATATCATTGAAGACGATTACGATAGTGAGTTTCGTTATATCGGAAAACCGATTCCTGCATTACAAGGATTAGATCAAAACAATAAAGTCATTTATATGAGTACTTTTTCCAAATCATTAATGCCTTCATTACGAGTAGCTTATTTTATATTACCGATACCTTTACTGCAAAAATATCAAGAGACCTTCAGTTTTTACTCAGCAACTGTACCTAGATTTGATCAGCATATATTAGCTAACTTTATGAGAGATGGATATTTTTCCAAACACTTAAACCGAATGCGGAAAATTTATCGTAAAAAACATGAAAAATTAACTCAAATATTCGAAACGCATTATCCTGATGTACTCATCACGGGCGACCAAGCCGGAATGCACATATTAATTTCTGTCCCCGTGTCAAAAGGTGAAGATCAGTTAAAACAGATTGCAGCAGATAACCATATTGCTATCTATCCAGTAAGCGATTATCTATTAAGGCCAATTGCTTATCCATATCCAACTTTTCTATTTGGCTTTGGTGGTATTCCATTCGATCAAATTGAAAAAGGCATTCACCAATTAATGAAATGCTGGGGTATTTCAAGAACAAAATGATTATGGGTTGAACAGATACGGTAAGAATGCAATGAATTCTAACAAAAAACAAGGTTTTTAATAACCTTGTTTTTTTAATGAACAAAAGTGCTGGACATGACAGGTTTATCGGTCAACTTGTGAACGATCGACTTGTATCATAATTTTGGTCACGTAGTGTTCCTTATGATTCATGACAACGGTATCGTAAATATACTCTTCAAAAACATAATCACCTAAGGCTAAATGTAATCGATCCATTTCTGAAAAAAGGCGCTTATATGTTTTATGGATCGTTTTCTCATCCCCTATATGATATCCAATGAGAAAATCACCCTTCACACTTTTAAAATAGGGATACCCTTCCTTTGGATGTGGCTGCTCAATATATAAATAGCTGTAATTCGTGAATTCTCCCTTTAATACGTGCTCTCGTTTCGATATCACACCTATCGGATATCCTGTATCAAGTTGTGATACGTTCAGTTCATTAATAAAGTCTGATAAGACCTCTACAAATTCGTCATCCGTTACATTTTCAATATTTCTACTTATATAAAGGGTTACTTCTGGTAATTGTTCAAGCGTCATTTGCTGAAAATCAAGCTGTGCCGCTTCCTCCATTAAGGCTACTTTTGCCTCGATCATTTTTTCCTTCATTTCCATCTCCTGACGTATTTTCACGATCTCTTCTTTTTTTTGATACATTAATGACAAAAAACGTTCAGGCGATTTATTTTGCATATATTGTTGAATATCGTTTAGCGACATTCCAAGATCCTTTAATAAATCGATCACAAAGAATAGCTCTATCTGGCGAATGGAATAATATCGGTACCCTTTTTCATTTTTCCATACCGGAGACAAAAGCCCAATTTGATCGTAATAAAAGAGGGTCTGTTTGTTTATTTTTCAAAGCTTCGCGAATTCCCCTGTCGTTAAATATTTTCCATGTTCTTTATTCATTTTTTTAAAGCTCCATCCTTGAGTATATAGTAACTATATACACTAGGATAGAAAATGTAAATTAATGAAAACAACATACGTTAATTGTTTTTTTATAAGGAGATATAAAAGATGAAGACACATAAAATGATGTTAGGTTTAGTATTAATGAATTTATTTATCGCCTTTTTGGGAATTGGTCTTGTCATTCCAGTTTTACCAACGCTGATGAATGAATTAGGGATTACGGGAACGACAATTGGCTATTTAACAGCCGCATTTGCCATTGCTCAATTGATTGTTTCGCCATTTGCAGGGAAAGCGGCAGATAAATATGGCAGGAAGATTATGATTGTCATTGGTTTATTTATTTTCGGTTTCTCAGAATTTTTATTTGGGATCGGCAGGGAAATCGAGGTTCTATTTATTTCGCGTATTTTGGGTGGTATTAGTGCTGCGTTCATTATGCCAGCTGTGACCGCTTTTATTGCGGATATCACCAATTTGGATACGCGCCCGAAAGCACTCGGGTATATGTCTGCTTCCATTAGTACGGGATTTATTATTGGTCCTGGTATTGGTGGATTCTTAGCGGAATTCGGTACACGAGTACCGTTCCTCTTTGCAGGCGTTCTTAGTACCATTGCGGCGATCCTTTCGCTTATTTTATTATCTGAACCAAATCGTAATGAAGATCATCATGAACAAGTCTCGGATGGTAAGAGCAGCTTCGAACGTATTTTTAGCCCCAAATACTTCCTTGCGTTTATTTTAATTTTTATCGCCTCATTTGGTTTAGCCGCTTTTGAATCGTTCTTTAGTCTATTCGTCGACCATAAATTTCAATTTAAACCATCCGATATCGCCATCGTTATCACTGGTGGGGCAATTTTTGGAGCCGTTGCACAAGTCCTCTTATTTGATAGGCTTACTCGAATATGGGGTGAAATTAAACTGATTCGATATAGTTTACTATTATCAGCGGTACTTGTCTTTTTAATGACTGTGGTTCATTCCTATTTTTCTATTTTACTCGTTACATTTATTGTTTTTGTAGGATTCGATTTGTTTCGACCAGCCATCACCTCCTACCTTTCAACGATCGCCGGGAACGAACAAGGCTTCGTTGGCGGGATGAATTCCATGTTCACAAGTTTAGCAAACATCAGCGGACCCATTATAGGAGGGATGTTATTTGACATCAATCTTAACTATCCTTATTACTTTGCGACCGTCATCCTATCTGTGGGAATCGTGCTAACATTGGTCTGGAAAAAGCAAACCAATCCGTCTTCAAACGAAGTGAAGGCTCGAGTAGTTAATTAAGAAAAAACACAAGATGAACTTGTATAACGCAGCTGCCATTCTTGGCAGCTTTTTCTTATTAATTGGTCCATTAGGAATCTATTGCCTATTGTGCTTATTCCATCCTATTTAGGGAACTAAAATCAGGCCTTTATTATATGCGCCATCCAGTTTTGAATCTGTTATAATGGATTATGTTTTTTAAAAGTGGTTCAACTACTGGAGGAACACTGATGGATCAATTATTGCAATTAAATACAATTTTTATTAGTATCGTGATTGAGGCTATTCCCTTTATTGTGATAGGGGCATTTGTATCTGCACTTATTGAAGTATTTGTCTCTGAAAATATGATTGTCCGGATCATGCCTAAAAATCGCTACTTATCCGTTATAACAGGTAGTTTAATAGGAGCTGTATTTCCAGGATGTGAATGTGGCATCATACCAATCACGAGGAGATTAGTTGAAAAAGGAGTGGCGCTTCCGGCAGCTATTTCCTTTATGCTTACGGGACCCATTATTAATCCGATTGTTCTGTTTTCGACTTATATTGCGTTTGGTAATAGCTGGACCATGGTCTGGTATCGGTCTGGGTTTGCTATTGCGGTATCCATTTTAGTTGGAATTGTTCTTTCGTACGTGATAAAGGATAACCAATTGAAGCGAAACCCTGATGAACATATTCATGTACATGACCATTCGAAACAAAACGTGAAGCAAAAATGCTGGAGCGTGCTCACACATACGATCGATGAGTTTTTTAACGTCGGAAAGTACTTGGTTATGGGTTCGTTAATCGCTGCTGCTATGCAAGTTTATATCCCAACTGCTACACTGGCTGCACTTGGACATACAAAGGTAGCTGCGGTGCTCGTCATGATGGCGCTCGCTTTCATCTTATCAATTTGTTCTGAGGCCGATGCTTTTGTGGCATCCTCATTCAGAAACACATTTTCGCAAAGCTCGATTACGGCGTTTCTGGTGTTCGGCGCAATGGTTGATATTAAAAACCTGCTTATGATGTTTGGAACGTTTAAACCAAAATTTGTCATCCTGCTTGTTTCATTAATTACGACAATCGTGTTTGTTGGCTCACTTTTATTGTAAAGGGGGGAATCAAATGTTCCGCGTGATCATTCTATTACTGTTTACCTATTTGTTTTTTTACTTGCATATGTCTGGAAACATTACGAAATATATCAATATGAAATATTCCTTTCTTACCAATAGTATGATTTATGCGTTATTCTTCCTGACAATCGTCGAAGGAATCAGGTGGTATCTTTCCGAGAAAAAGTCGGAGAAAGATGAAGATTGCCACGTATGCCATCATGATCACCCACATACGATAAAAAAACCTACTTTGGGCAAAAGAATAAAGAGAGTGGTTGCTTATAGCATGATTATTCTTCCTGCTCTTACTGGTGTCCTACTCCCTGTGGCAACCCTTGATTCCAAGTTAGTCAATGCCAAAGGCTTTCAATTTCCTGCGTTAGAGGACGGAGCAGACCGTTATGGCATGCACCAAATTTTAAATCCTGATATGAGTCAATTCATGGGGAAGGATGGGTTTTTGGAGTTAGTTCATAAAGAATTTACATCCTATAAAGGAAAAGAACAGATCACCTTAACAGATGAGGATTATTTAAAAGGATTAGAAGTCATCTACAATTTTTCAGGCGAATTTGTTGGAAAAACCATTACGATGAAGGGTTTTTCTTATAACGGACCGGGTTTAGATGACAACCAAATCTTCTTATTTCGTTTTGGTATTATTCACTGTATCGCTGACTCTGGCGTTTTCGGTATGCTGATTGAATTTCCTGATCAGGTACACATACCAAATGATAAGTGGTACCAGGTAACGGGAACAGTGGATACGATGTATTACCAACCCTTTAAAATGAAAATCCCCATTTTAAAAGTGACGGATTATAAAATCATTGAACAGCCTAAAGATGCCTATGTTTATCGAAATAGTTTTTAATGAAACGTCCCCATGGATTTCGGAAATGATAAATTTTCTGGACCTGTGGATTAGTATTCATTAAAATGTTCGTATATTATTGACGGAGATAAAAATATGAATCAGCCTATTTTGATATAGTTTGTGCGATTTTTCTATGGATTTATAATAAGCTATTAAATGATAAAGGATTGAAAAATAGAAAGGGAAGCTACGATGTCGGATGTGAAAAGAGATAATAAACTTGGTTTGTTATTGAAAACATTATTAAAAGAACGTTCGTTATCTATGAGGAAGCTTAGCCAGCTTACTGATATTGACACAGCCACGATCTCAAGAATTATTAATGGTAAACGTAAAGCGACTCCTGAACATATACAAAAATTTGCTGATCATTTAGATGTCCCAATTTCAGAATTATTTTTAGCTGCAGGTTTTTCAATTGAAAGGAAAAATGCAACAGAGCCATCAGATATTACGATGTCTGTTGAATGTATTCAAAATCTACTTGAATCTTCCGATTTAATAGATAATGAGTTTACTATTGCTAGTGTTAAACAGCAATTATCTAATTATGAACAATACGTTCAAACAGAAGAGGGGAAAGAAAATATCCTCAAAGGTTTTGGGGAAAAGATGAAGAAATTGGGCAGTATCGGCCCTTTTATTAGTCAACTTAAGGATATGTATGAGAAATATCGCTTAAAAAATGGAACACCGCGAGAGCTTGTCATTGTTGGCAGTGCGTTAATCTATTTTATTGTAACAGTAGATGTTATTCCAGATTACGTTTTTCCACTAGGTTATATCGATGACGCAGTTGCCATTCAACTTGTAGCAAAATTACAAAGTGCAGAGTAGCAATAGCTTTTATTACAAGGCATTCTTTCCAATATAAAACTAAAAGAGCCAGCGCGACCCCCTTTTAAAAAAGAGGGTTTTTTTTATAGGTTTATACTTTGTTGACGTTTAATCAACATATTTATTGATGACAAGCAACATTTGCTGATTTAATAAATATAATTTAAAAAAACAAAGGAGAATTTCACATGTCCTGGCTAATCATCTTAGGGTTTGCTCTTTCATCCAGTATCGATAATTTAGGAGTTGGCATTTCTTATGGTGTTCAAAAAATTCAAATTCGGTTAGTTGCGAATTTATTGATTGCCGCCATTTGTTTTCTGATGAGTGAAGCTGGCATTTCATTTGGTTTATGGCTGTCAAAAATTCTTCCTGGTATGTTTCCTGCAATTATTGGAGCACTATTCTTATTTATGATCGGGATTCGAATCATATTACTGGTAGCCCCACGGAAAAATAAGACCGTCAAATTAGCAAACGAGCATGAAGAACAGCCTAGCTTTGAAGGTATTTTACGTCATCCTGAAGCGGCGGATATGGATAAGTCCGGCGACATTAGTTGGGGTGAATCGATCATTCTTGGAATTGCGCTATCAGCCAATGCGCTTACGAATGGATTAGGTGCAGGGTTACTCGGTTTTTCACCTCTCGGGATATCATTAACGGCTGCAGTCGGTAGTTTTATCAGTATTTGGGCAGGTGTAAGGTTAGGAAATAAATTAGCTGGAGTTCGTATTGGCTCATTTACAATTGGGCAATTTGGAACCGTCATAAGTGGTGTTATCATTTTAGTCATTGCCATTAAAGAATTTTTTTAACAAATTTATGAGATTTTATTAAATGAATAGATTATATAGAAAATGGAAGTGTGATTGTTACTATTCGGTCAAACAAAAACCTGAGTATTGACAAATTGACAACATATAGATATATTTCAGATAGTGCTTGATTTTTTTAACTAGGGATATTTACTTTTAAATAATTATTTAACTTGTGTCCTATGCTCATTTCTACTTGTTTATCATGTGAATTTTGTAAAGAGAAAGGAAAGTAGAGATGTCTGATGTAAACCATGAAAATAAACTTGGATTGTTTTTGAAGAGATTAATTGAAGAGCGTTCTTTATCCATGCGGAAGCTTAGCGTGCTTACTGAAATCGATACTGCCACGATTTCACGGATCATTAACGGAAAGCGCAAAGCAACTCCTGAACATTTACAAAAATTTGCGGACTGTCTGGATGTTCCGATTGTGGAATTATTTGAAGTTGCTGGTTATTCAGTTAAACAGGAGCAGATCAGAAATTCATCTGATATTCAAATGTCGATTGATCGTATTCAACATGTACTTACATCCTCTAATGTATACGATAACCAGTTTAGTATTGAAAGTGTGAAACAGCAATTAGCTCATTATGAACTATATGTTCAAACGGAAGAGGGCAAAGATATTATTCTTAAGAGTTTTACAGATAAGCTTAAGAAAATAGGCAGCATAGGTCCATTTATTAATCAGTTGAAGGAAATGTTTGAGAGATTCCAACTTCAGAAGGGAACAACCCGTGACCTTGTCATCATTGGAAGTGCAATATTATATTTTATTGTACCAGTGGATGTTATTCCAGATTACATTTTTCCAGTCGGTTATATTGATGATGCGATCGCTGTCCAAATGATTCAAAGCTTACTTTCAGGAAAGTGATCAGACTTTATCAAGTGCCGAGGAGATTTATTTGTCCTTTGGAGTTGTCACATCAGGAGCAATAGGTAGATTGAAAAAATTATACTCGTCTAAAAGTTGAAACGATTATATTCAGGGAGTGTACTATGGAAAGGACTCGCAGCAATAGAAAGAAGAAAGTTAGATGGAAAAGATTCATACTGTTTATATTTATTTTTATGATTGCTAGTGTAAGTGCTTATGCCACTTATCAATATAAACAGGGAGTTTCGCTTGGTAAGGATGGAGTATTTACAGATGATACGAAAGTAGCGAAAGCTTTTCATGGAGAAGAAGTGAAGTTTGGCAGAATAAATATACTTCTTTTGGGAAGCGATTCCCGTGGAGAGAAACATGCGAGAACCGATTCAATCATGATTGCCCAATATGATCAGGAGACTCATCAGTCGAAATTGGTATCTATTATGAGAGATACCTATGTCGATATTCCAGGTCATGGAAAGCAAAAGTTAAATGCAGCCTATGCTTTTGGAGGACCGGAGCTTCTCCGTCAGACTATTAAAGAAAATTTCGATATTGATGTGAATTACTATGCTGTTGTTGACTTTGAAGGATTTTCCAAAATTACAGATGTGATTGCGCCAGATGGAATTGAAGTGGATGTCCCTTATGAAATGTCGTATGGAATTAATACAACCATATCCCCTGGAAAACAAACTCTCCATGGTGATAAGTTACTTGGATATGTACGTTTTAGACATGATCGACTAAGTGACTTCGGCAGAGTTCAACGACAGCAGGAAGTTATGAGCAAACTTAAAGACCAGGCATTGAGCGTGGGTACTATAATAAAGCTTCCTAAACTATTGGGAGTGATAGACCCTTACGTGGCTACCAATTTGGATACTCCTACCCTGTTTTCTTTGGGAAAGGATTTGCTTACTAATCGATCCAATGACTTAAAAACGATGCGTATTCCAGTAAACGGGTCTTTTACTGATGAGCAGATTAAAGGTGTTGGAGCCGTGTTAAGGATTGACCTTGAACAAAATAAATCAGCCTTAAATGAATTTTTATCAACTTAAGCTTAATCCTTACTTTCAAGTAAGACTAATAGATTAAATGAAGATAGCGATTAAGAAATAGAATATACACTTTTGATAATGGCAGGCGCTGCATTTTGACTGATAAAGAACTTAATTTAGTAGAGCATTTTGATGAGTTGCGAAAAAGATTAATTATTTCCTCACTGGCTTTTCTATTGTTTCTTGTTTTAGGACTTGTTTATGTCAAAGAGATTTATCTTTTCTTTATGGGAACTCTTGGATATAAGTTACTGATATTGGGGCCAAGTGATATTATGTGGATTTATTTCCACGTCGCCACCGTTGTGGCCGTAACTGGAACGATCCCAGTAGCTGCATGGCAAGGCTGGTTATTTGTAAAACCGGCTTTAAAGCCAGTGGAAAGGAAGATTGCATTAGCGTATATCCCTGGCGTATTCTTTCTTTTTATTGCAGGCATGGCATTTGGTTATTACTTTATTTTTCCAAACATCATGAAGTTTCTCATTCATCTGAGTAACGATATGATGACGACTTCCTTCACGGCAGAAAAATATTTCAGTTTTTTAATTAATATGACCTTACCGTTTGGTATCGCTTTTGAATTGCCGCTTGTGGCAATGTGTTTAACCACTTTAGGCATCGTGAATCCATATCGAATCGGAAAACTCAGAAAGTATGCGTATTTTATTCTAGTAATTATTGCTTCAATGATTTCTCCGCCGGAATTTATATCTCATATTTCTGTAGCGATCCCACTGATTCTATTATATGAAATAAGTGTATTTTTATCTAAAATCGTTTTTAAACGAAAACAGACGCGTATTCATGCTGTACACACAGATGAAGAAGCTACTTCCTATTAATGGCTTTTATAGTAAATAAACAAGCCTTTATGAAACCCAAGCTTTTCCGTACAAGATGAGCCATGGGGACGGTTACACTGGATTTTTTTATATGTGAAGGCGAAAAATTCCTTGAAAACCGTCCCTGTGGCTTTCCCTAACATCACCAATAATAGATATAGTGTTTGACATCAGTTTCTACTTCCATGCCTACTTTTTCATATAGAGCTTGCGCTTTTGTATTTAACGCACCTGTTTCTAATGCAATAGATCTCGCATCGTGCTGTTTGGCAAATTGAAAGGCTTGTTCCATTAATTTTTCTGCTATACCATGTCTCCGATAATCTTCTGCTACATACAAATCATTTAGAATAAAAGCCCGTTTCATCGCAACGGATGAAAATGTTGGATACAACTGCGTAAATCCAACACACTGATGATCCATTTTTGCTACGAATAAAATGGAATCTTCATTTAAAAGACGTGCTTTTAAAAATTGTTTTGCAGCCGGAATATCGCTTGGTTGATGATAAAACTTTCGATAGGCATCGAATAAATCTGCCACTGCATCTACATCTTCTACTGCTAAGCGTTCGATGATCATCACTATTCCTCATTTCCTTTAAATTAAGTATAATTATAGAAAATAGATTGACATTCAAAAAGACACAAGAAGAAACTTTTTCGAATGTCAGAAAGGTCGATTTTCTTGTATCATTTTATTTTCCCATTCAATCGATATCAGCCAAAATATATTCAAATATACGAACAATTTAAAGAAATCATTGAAAGTAATAAGATTTCTTCTAATGAACGATTACCTTCTATCCGTTCTCTTGCAGAAACACTTCATGTAAGTCGAAATACAACCTTACAAGCATATGAACTATTACTAGCTGAAGGCTATATACGCTCTGAGGAGAAAAAGGGTTATTTTGTCAATCAATTGGAACCGTTCTTTATTAATCCAACAAGTCCAACACTTGAGCCCAAAATACCAAAACCCCTAAATCATCCCATTGATTTTAGAATAGGTGCGATCGATCAAGAACACTTCCCTATGAAAAAATGGCGGCAAATGTCAAATGCGATTCTCAAACAAGCAAATAGCTATACATATGGACAGTCTTTTGGAGAAGATTCGTTTAAAGGTGAAATCGCTAATTACTTGCTGCAAGCAAGAGGTCTTCAAATTAAACCTGAACAAATTGTTGTTGGCAGCAACACGCAGCAATTATTACTACATCTTAGCTTCTTATTAAAAGATATATTTTCAAGCATCCTTTTAGAAAATCCCGGATACGACGGTGCTCGAGAAGTGTTCCAACTACAGAAGTTTCAAATGGAAGCGATCACTGTTACAAACCAAGGGTTAGCCATGGAAGAACTTCCACAAAAAGAAAGCTCCTTATTTTACGTGACTCCTTCTCATCAATATCCATTTGGTACAGCATTATCCATTCAACAAAGATGGCAATTGATTCAATGGGTACATCAAAGACAAGGCTACTTAATTGAAGATGATTATGATGGTGAATATCGATATGGCCAAAAAACTTTCCCAGCGTTGGCTTCTCTAGATGCAACTCGCGTCATTTATTTAGGGACATTTTCAAAATCATTTTTGCCGGCTATTCGACTGGCTTATATGGTATTGCCCGAACCATTATTAACTTCTTATTGCGCGCAATTTGGTCACTTTGAACATAATGCGTCATTGCTGCATCAACTAACCATGACGGAATTTATGAAATCAGGTGAATGGGAGAAGCACATTAAACGCATGAGGAAAGTGTATAAAGGAAAGATGCATTTCTTAGTGGAACAACTTAAGACGATGTTTCCTGATCAACATGAAGTCATTGGTACAAATGCAGGTCTTTATGTAATGATTAAAGTAAACACCCCTTACAGTGAAACTGAATTAATTGAAAAAGCATTAAAAGAACATGTAAAGGTCTATCCAACCAGTCACTTATTTATAGAAAATCTAACCACACAGCCACATTTACTTTTAGGATTTGCAAACCTTTCTTCCCAGCAAATTCAGACTGGATTATCACTTTTAAAAAAATCTTGGGATATGTAGACCATGTGAACCATCCCGTCCCTGTGGTTTTTCATTGTGAAGTCATTTATTGTCCATGGTTGTAAAGATGTGTTTACCGACAAATAAAAAGCCATTCCGCTGCAAATGTTTGGAATGGCCTATTCATTTTTACCTTTCATTTTTTGTCGTAAAATCGGGTACGAGCCAATAGATGAGCAAGCCAGCAATGGTAGCGTAGGCGATACCATTATGAGCATACCCAACTCCGATGATGAAAACGATCGCGACGATGATCAAATTTTTCATATTGGCCAGACTCACTTTTTCCTCAAGGAGGTGACGGATCCCCATTGCAGCGATCATACCAAACAATAGGATGCATATGCCGCCCATTACGGCAACTGGAATCGATTGGATAAATGCTCCCACTTTACCGAACAAGCCAAGGAGAATGGCTATAACTGCCGCGCCTTGAATAATTCTGCTAGAAAACTGGCGCGTGATGGCTAGAACTCCGAGGTTTTCCGCGTAAGTTGTTTGTGCAGGACCGCCGATGAACCCTGAAACTAATGTTGCAATGCCATTCCCCCATAGGATGCTTGAAAATCCGGGATTCTTTGTCACATCTTTTCCGGTAATTTCATTTAGCACAAACATATGCCCAAGGTCTTCGATGATGGTAACCAGGGCAATCGGCGCCATTCCGAAGACCACGACCCAGGTGAATTCCGGCATGACAAAATGGGGAAGAGCAAAAGCCGGCGCAGAGGCGATGGTATGAAAATCTACCAATCCTCGAATCGCGGCATAAGCATACCCTATTGCAAGACCGATGATGAGCGGTAAAAGGCGGATCACCTTCGTACCTGCAAGCGTTGCGATGACCGCTGCAAGAAGGCTGACGATCGCGACATCCCAATGGGTCGAAGCCATGCTGGTCACCGCCGTGGTTGCCAGCGAAAGACCGATAATACTTACAACAGGCCCAACGACAACGGCAGGAATGACCTTGCGAACTTTTTCAAAACCGAAAAAGGAAATGATGATAGATACAATGGCATATACAATGGAAACGCTGATAAGACCTGCAACGGCTTGACCCGGTGAATGTAACTTCCCCACATACAACGCAAGCGGGGCAATAAAGGCAAAAGATGAACCTAGATACGTAGGAACCTTTCCACGTGTAATTAGGTGGAAAATCAACGTTCCTAACCCACTGGCAATAAGCGCACTTCCCGGATCAAGACCGGTTAGTGCCGGCACCAAAATGGTCGCACCAAACATCGCAAACAAATGCTGCAACGATAATGGTATGGCTGTTAAAAAATTTTTCAAATGTGTTCCCCCCTTTTTTTTATTTGTTCCTTCAATAATCATATATTTCTTATATTTATTTTTAGAATAACTGCGGGAATTATTTTCTAAATATTTTGATTTTTATAACAAGGGCGCTTATTGGTGTTGGCCGAATCAACATAAAATGATTTATAGGGAAAAAGTACCAAATGTGAATCGTGTGTAATAATTTGACATTTTTCCAAAAGGCTTTGAAGTATCATGGGATAGCACATTAAATACATAATGGGGGAACGTCATGAAACACAAATTGTTAATTTTAGCAATCGTATCGTTATTTTCATCACTGGTTTTTGAAAAGGTTCCGAAATTTGTCACAAGGGAAATGTAATCTTTCGTTTAAATTATATATAGATGGAAGAGGAGTGTGGTATCGATGCGGCCATGGGACAGAAAAGGTTTTATTTTTATTCCTAAAACGGGTTTTATTGAAATTACAGTTCAAGAGGAGACAAAACCCAAATATAATTCCTTTCCCAAAAGGAAACCTTCCGACATAACGGATGCTGATATTGAAATGATCAAAAAATTAGACCAACAATATCCCGGAGGCACATTTGTTAAAAAAGGTGACAGCTGGGTGGTTAAATTTAAACCAGACGGTTATTAAGGGAACCATGGGGGTTCTTCAACAATAAAGGGTTCATTCATGCTGTTTAAACAGCGTGAATGAACCCTATTTATTTGGTGTTTCTTCGCACAGGTTTCAACACCTTTTTTGTGATTCGACAAGAGGTAATGCCTGTTTTTGTTGAAATTAATCGAATTGTGGTCAACTCTATGTTTTACTCTGGCACCCACAACTAAAGGGGACAAACGCAGAAAAAGTCGGGGTGTCAGTTGGCAGTTCACAATTCCGTCAAGACTTTGTTGCAACTATGTGAACTACATCATAAGCACCTTTTTAAACTTGGAAAAGGTGATAATATATAAGTGTAGTAAGAGACAAACAAGATCTTGTAAAGTGGAATGTGAAATAGTGAGCAATCATAAATTTATATGATAATACAAAGGGAGATGGCGTAAAATGTTACATCTTTTACGAAAAAATAAAATTGTTGCAGGGGTTTTAGCAATCATTCGTGTTTATATCGGGTACCAGTTTTTACATGCGGGCTATGGAAAAATCACCAGTGGGGGATTTGACGCAAGCGGGTTCTTAAAAGGGGCCATTGCTTCTAGCACAGGAGATCACCCAGCGGTTCAAGGCTGGTGGGCCACATTTTTAGAGCAAGTCGCCTTACCAAATGCGGATCTGTTTTCTATCTTAGTTCAATGGGGCGAGGTATTAGTCGGAATTGCCTTAATCCTAGGCCTTCTAACTAACTTTGCCACCTTAATGGGATTAGTAATGAATTTCTCTTTCCTATTCAGCGGTACCGTGAGCACGAACGGACAAATGATTCTGTTAGCCTTCTTCGTCCTTGTTGCCGGAGCAAATGCCGGCAGATTCGGTTTAGATCGTTACGCAATGCCATATGTACGTAAGCAATTTGCGGCTAGAGGTCATCATAAAGAGGGCACAAACGCTGCATGAATTCAACATAAATAGATCGAGTGGAGACTATAACGGTTTCTACTCCTTTTTTTGTTATAACTGAAGGTTGCTGTTGCTGAGTGTGAAAAATAAACGGAGAAATTCCGTTTATATTGGGAAATGTCCTTATTTCCTTAAAAATAAGGGGAGGTTTTCCGACTATCTTATTCAAATCGTTGATTTTTGCCTTATTTTGAGCAGTTTACCGGAATATCTCCACTTATAACTGCTTCTTCTGCATCCACTATAACATTAGCCGGAAATACTCCGCTTATACGTTCTCATATTATGATGTTTGAAAAGTGAATTTAGCTAAGCCCCGATATAAAAGGAGTCTAGGTAAGGGTTTGGGGGGATTTCCCAACAAAAACCCCAACGTAGAACGGGTCTACGTAAGGGTTTGGATAATTTTTCAACATAAATCCCGCCGTAGAAGCCCTCTGCGTAAGGATTTAATTAGCCCCTTTTCTGTTTAGAATCCCTCCATCATGGCAAATCTAGTAACATAGCTTTTTTATTGTGGTTTCGGCTAAAATATGGATGAATGAGTCTTAAGATATTCCATCCTATATATATGTCAAACTAGTACGGAGGTAAATTTGATCCAATTCTTAACTGTCCTAGATATTAAAAGAATGTTCACTTCATCGAATTTTCAAAAGGGGCATAGCTATTACAGACAAGGAAGGGTAAAAAATCTTGCCTATGACTCGGATAAGGGTACCTGGAACGCGGCAGTCCAGGGGGAAAAGCGTTACAAAGTTATGGTTCAAGAGGATGGGGATGGCTTTGAATTGGAATGTGATTGCCCTGCCTTTGAGCGTTACAACGAAGAATGTAAGCATGTGGTCGCTGTGATGTTGGAAATTCAAGAAAGGGAGGGCACTGCATCATCAGATAATGATTGGCTGCAAAAAAGACAGCTGGAGCTAAAGAGACAGCAAGAAGAGTTGGCTCGGCAACAACAGGAACGGCAATCGGCCTATGTGAAGCAATTGACGCAGCAGTTTATTCACTCGTTCGCTGCCCAAAAGCATTCCCAGGAGGGGCTAGCAGAACAAAAACCATTGCTGGTGGAGTGGATTTGTAAAATTGATCAAACGTATCGAAGTAAAGTTCTCTCGATTGAAATGAAGGTGGGCTATAAAAGGACCTATGTGGTCAGAAACTTACCAGAATTCCTTCAAGCTATTAAACTCAAACACCAGCATCCGTTTAGCAAAGCATTCACCTATGACCCGGAAGAATATACCTTCACAGAGACGGATCAAGAAATCATTGAGTTGCTGCAGGAGGGTGTCCGCTTTGAAGAAATGTATCGGAGTCTGCAATCTCCTTACTCATACGGTGGAACTTCTGATGTTCGGGCGGTCACGCTTTCGCCTATCCTTGCCGATCAACTGCTCGAAAAACTTACCGGAAGATCACTAGAGTTTCGAAATGGGGACCAGGTTTATAAACAGTTAACCCTTCATCAGCAGGAGTGGCCCTTTACCATGCAATTAGATCAAGGCAGCCGGGAGGCTTTTCAATTAGATGTATCGGAAATTGGCTTTGTTGCCTACCTTGATTTGTACGGATTTGTGGTAAAAGGGAATGATTTTTATAAGCTCACACCCCTGCAGGAGAATTTTGTCAAAGAAGTAAAGAAGCTCGTTCAGTTTGCGAATACCCCTGTCCTGCCCATTAGTCAAGAGCAGATCGAACCGCTGCTTTCTTCAGTCGAGCCGGTGTTGAACAAAGTGGGAAAACTGGAGATTGCCGATAGCATCTCCACGAAAATCGTGAAGTTTCCGTTACAAGCAAAGCTGTATGTGGATTGTATTGATGACGTCCTGCACGTAACAGTCGAGTACCATTATGGTGAACATACGATTCATCCCTTTGCCTCTGTAAAATCAGACAAGGATACGATTTTAATGAGAGATACGGCAAAGGAACAACTGATTAAGGATACCCTGGAATCCAGCCCGCTCCAAGCGAATGGGCAGTTGCTTTCCCTCGAGGGGGAAGACGGGATATTTGAATTTTTATATGAAACCCTCCCACTTCTGGAAGAGCAGGCGGAGATTTTTTTAACAAAAGCAGTTAAATCATTCATTCTCCCTGAAGCGCATACCCCTGTGACTCATATTGATGTCGACTCCACAGGGGATTGGTTAGATGTCCGCTTTGAGATTGAGGGGATTGAGCAAGAGGATCTTCAACAGATTCTGCATTCTGCTGTGGAAAAAAAGAAATACTTTCGATTGCCAAGTGGGGCATTTGTATCGCTAGAGTCACAGGAATTCCAAACGATTCAACATATACTACACGATCTTAACATTCCATCTTCGCACCTGGGACATAAATCCTTACACCTTCCGCTATATCGGGGGATTCAGCTGGAGGAGATAGTTGGCAGGGATAAAGGCAATAAGGCGAAGTACGGCAAGTCATTTCGGAAACTGCTTACCCATTTGAAAAATCCGGAAGAACTAGACTTTGAAGTACCCCACTCTTTACAGGCAGAACTACGGGACTATCAAAATTATGGTTATCAATGGCTCCGGACGCTAAGCTATTATGGGCTCGGCGGCATTTTGGCAGATGATATGGGGTTAGGAAAAACGCTGCAAAGTATTGCCTTATTAGTGGCAAATAAAGAGAGGTTCGAAGAGCACAAACCATCCCTGATTCTTGCACCTGCTTCCCTTGTGTATAATTGGAAAAATGAATTGGAAAAGTTTGCTCCGTCGCTAAGAGCGGAAGTCTTGATTGGTTCTGTGCAGGAGCGGTCGGAAATGCTTCATTGTACGACTCCTCCAGATGTTTGGATTACTTCCTATCCGACATTGCGCCAGGATCAAGAACACTATCACCAGCATGCGTTCCGCACCTTGATCTTAGATGAGGCACAGGCGATTAAAAATTATACGACCAAAACAGCGAAAGCCGTACGGGATCTTCAAGCAGACACAAGGTTTGCGCTAAGTGGCACGCCAATTGAAAATTCTATTGATGAGCTATGGTCTATTTTTCAGACCATTATTCCGAATTTCTTTCCCAATCAAAAGGCCTTTCGCCAGTTAGCACCGGAAACGGTAACGAAAATGATTAAGCCGTTTTTACTGCGAAGGGTGAAAAAAGAGGTGTTAAAGGAATTACCGGATAAAATCGAGACGATTCAAGTTTCCGAGCTGACGAAGCCTCAAAAGGAGTTGTATCTTGCCTATTTAGAGAAAATCAAATCGGAAACGACGGATTCGCTTCAAGGAGAGGGGTTCCAAAAAAGCCGGATGAAAATTCTTGCCGGCTTAACCAGACTCCGTCAATTGTGCTGTCATCCTTCTTTGTTTTTGGAAAATTATAAGGGGGACTCCGGCAAACTCCAACAGCTGCTGGATCTGGTCGTGAATGCGCTGGAAAATGGCCGGAGAATTTTGATCTTCTCTCAATTTACCAGTATGCTACGGATAATTAGTGAATCATTAGAGAAACTTGGCTTAGACTTCTTCTATTTAGATGGACAAACTGCTTCAAAAGAACGTGTCCGATTGGTTGATCGGTTTAATGACGGGGAAGCCGACATCTTCCTCATTTCATTGAAGGCCGGGAATACTGGGTTGAATTTAACGGGAGCAGATACGGTTATTTTGTACGATCTTTGGTGGAACCCGGCTGTTGAAGATCAGGCAGCAGGACGGGCTCATCGCATGGGGCAGAAGAATGTAGTCCAAGTGATACGCTTAGTCACACAGGGAACGGTGGAGGAAAAAATGTATGAGCTGCAGCAACAGAAGAAAGAACTGATTGAAACCGTCATGGAACAAGGCGATCAAGCACTTGCACGAATAACGGAAGAAGATATACGGGAGATTTTGAGTCTTTGATATATAGGTCTGTCTAGTCACTCCTTAATGATACTACTTTGTGTCTGGGGGAGTGGCTTTTTTTCGTGGTGTGGCCGCAATAGGGGCTTTGAGGGAATCCGCGGGCTTTGAAATAAGCCCCACTTGGCTAAAGTTTAAAATGATAAAGCGTAAAGGTTAACGGAGATTTACGTTCTCTGTTTTTTTTGTTTTTAAATTTGTCAAAATCTATTATCGAATTGGGTAGGAATTTAGAGGTTTTTGTTGAATTAAGTATTGCAATTGAATCCTAGGCAAAGGAAGGTGCTAGCCCCAGTTATGTCGACTATATTTAGTTCCTAGTGCCAAGTAGCTTATTACTAATCGAAGTTATGATGGTTTTGATCGTTAAACAACTCTTAGAGCTCCTTGAAGAAACCCATTGTTATTTTCCTTCTTATCTCCACGTTCATTGCTTTATGACCAATAATATTTATCTACAGTTAAAAACCATTCATCCTTATCCCAGTCTTACCCCTTCTGAATCCTAAACTATGGTTAGAAAAAAATAGGAGGTGCAAAATGAATAGAGGCGAGTTTCAGGAATTAGCATTAATCCGATTGCATGATGCAAAGGTTTTATTAGATAATGAATGTTATGATGGAGCTTATTATTTATCAGGCTATGTAATTGAATGCGCCCTAAAGGCATGCATTGCAAAGAAAACAAAAAAATTTGATTATCCAGACAAGAAACTAATTGATAAAATCTATACACATGACTTGACTAAATTACTTAGTGTTGTTGGTATCAACCTAGATGAGGCCACTAAAATTAAATGGACAATTGTTAAGGACTGGTCTGAACAGGATCGTTATAAAAGGCATGTTGAGGAGGAAGCAAGGAATATTTACGAAGCAGTTGCCAATTCAAAAGAGGGGGTGTTAGTGTGGATAAAACAACATTGGTAGAACGGGATTTTGTTGATGGAGAAATCTTATTAAAGGAACTTGATTTGAACTATATGAATGTACACTCCGCCTTGTGGCTTTATGATTCAGATGCAGATAGATGGAGATTTATCATTGCATCGACGTTAAAAGACTCTGAGGGTTCAGCCGCTGCTTATACGCAGATATGGAATATTATCAAACAAATGGAGAAAACAGGGGTTACACTCGGTTTTTCTTTAGAGAACATTTCAGTTATTAGCCCGAACGATTCGCTTATTAAAAATTTAAGTAATTCAATACAAACGGGTCCAAAAGATATTCGCGGGGTTAGATTCTCCCGAACCGGAATAGGCAGCACCTTCATCGATGATGCCTATGTATATAGAATTCAGTAAAGCTTGAGTGAATGTTGCTGTTGCTGTGTTTGAAAAATAAACGGAGAAATTCCGTTTATTTTGGGAAATGTCCTTATTTCCTTAAAAATAAGGGGAGTTTTTTCGCCTATCTTATTCAAATCGTTGATTTTTGCCTTATTTTGAGCAGTTTACCGGAATATCTCCGCTTATAACTGCTTCTTCTGCTTCCTCTATAAATATTAGCCGGAAATACTCCGCTTATACGTTCTTATACTTTGATGTTAGAAAAGGATTTAGCCATAACAGCGACGTAGAAGCGATCTACGTAATAGTTTGGAGAATTTTCATCAAAGAAACCCCCGATATAGAAGTTGAGGTATTTGGAGTCTAAGGGTTATTTGGACTGCACGTTTTCACTTTTCCTCAGCTTATAAAATCGAATGACATTTTGAAGGGTCACTTTAACAACCGAGTAGAGGGGAATGGCGATAATAATCCCGATAAATCCATAAATAGCCCCTGAAATTAACAAAATGAAAATGACAGTTAACGGATGAAGATCAAGTTTTTTTCCCATCACTTTGGGTGTAACCAAGCTCCCATCTATTTGTTGAGCCACGATGACAACTAAAACGACTTTTAAAACCATAAATGGACTTTGTAAGAGTGCGACAAGGACGGCGGGGACCATTCCTATCACAGGCCCAAAAAAAGGGACAACCGTCATGCACATGGCGAAAATGGCAAGTACTAGACTATTATTTAAGCCAATCATGCAAAAACCGATATAGAGCAAGATTCCATCGGCTAATGCGATGATACATTGTCCAATTATATAAGCGGATAAGGTCTTATCAATATCGACCAGAATCAAATTTCCCTCTTCTACATGTTCAACAGGAAGATTTTTTAAGAGAGCGGGCTTCAGTTTCTCGTCATCCCGTAAAAAATAAAAAACAATAAATGGAACGATTGCAAGAATCATAGCAATACTAGTGAGTGTTGATAGGATATTCGTTATATTTTGGTCGACATGATTAAAAAAGGAGTTTGAGAGGGAACTTGCTTTTTCTTCAAGCATTCTTAACGAGCTGTTTCCAAAGCTATTATTCTTCACTATGTTAAGGGATGCATCTGATATTTTTTCAACCTTATTGGGAAATTGGTGTGAAAGCTGCTGGACTTGTTGTGTAATGGGAGTGCTTGTAAAATAAAAAAAAAGATATCCAGCCCCGATGAAAAGTAAATAAACAATTAATATACTCATATTTTTGCTGACATATTTGGCAAAAAAGGTGACAAACGGCCTTATGAGGTAATAGATTAATCCGGAAACGAGAATCGGAAAAAATATAGTCGCAATCATCTTTTTAAAGGGCCATACAAAGTAATCAATCTTCCCAAATAAGAATATAATTAATAAAATTAGCAGGATACCCATTGCATATTTAAAAAAAGGTCTATTAATCCACATACCATCCACCCTAAAATAAATTACTCCTTAACTAAAGGAATTTGCTTTGCTGCTAAATTAGTTTTTCTATATTTACTATCCACTTTTTGCTATACCTAAACGTCATTCTACAAAACTGGAAGATTAGCAGAAAATAAATGATAAAAAAGAGTTACGTATGGGCTTTCGAAAAATTTTTCAAAACGATTCGGAAGAAGAGGTTGAGTATGTAACGCAAAAAAGGTGCGGCCACAAATGGGTACGCACCTTTTTCGTCCTGCAATCAAGCAGGGTGGTGAGGAAATTTACTAAGAAAAAGTCCTAGCGCTAAATATAACGGTTCAGGACGAGTGTTCCTTTCGCCCGGAAACTAAATTCCCCATACAAGGTATGATTCAATACATTACTCGAAGTCGCTGTTAAACTTTTCATGTTTTTCAGTCCCTTTCTGTTTAGTATTGTTTTAGCCTTGTGATTTTTATATACCCTTTTCCTCCTGGTTCAAACCTTTTAATCCTTTTTATTTGGATTTCCTTTGCTGTCACGAATCTTCCGCTGGCTGGTGTAGAAATTTCCGATACAATGATATGCGCCATTGTCCCTCACCACCATCACGAAATAATTTATTCCACGTAAAAAACCTGTGAAGTCCCAACCTCGAGACAATTCAATCTTCCGCCATATGCACAGCCGCCGTCGATTCCAATGATATGATTATCGCCAAAGTATACATCGCTGCTTTCGTGCAAATAGGTTGTCGGTGTATGTCCAAATACAATCGTCTTTTCTCCCTTGTATCCCTTGTGGAACTCCTCGCGAATCCATACTAGTGTATGTGGTTCCGTCGAAGCTACTGGTGTATTTGGATGAACCCCTGCATGAACAAAGATGTGGGTGTCTGTTTCATAGTAGAATTGAAACGTTTTTAGTATTTCAATATGCATGCGGATCGCCTCGTTCATTTGAATCGGCTCAGGCATTTCGTCCGTCGTATACCAATACTCGGCATCGTCCTTTTCTATTTCATAGCCGTAATTTTGCAGCGTCTTAATTCCGCCATTGTAATACCATCTTTTCAAGTTCATTGGATCACCCTGAAAAGCATCTATCATCATCTTTTCATGATTGCCAATTAAGGCAATCGCTCCCTCGTTCTTCAGTTGAATGACTTTGTCTATAACTGCTTTCGATTGAGGTCCCCGATCGACAAAATCACCTAATAACAAGAGCTGATCCCGGTCTTTGTCATATTCAACAAGCTCTAAAAGCCGTTCAAATTTATATAAATCCCCATGAATATCACTGATGGCAAGCA
This sequence comes from Neobacillus sp. 19, assembly GCF_049463095.1. Lineage (NCBI taxonomy): Bacteria > Bacillati > Bacillota > Bacilli > Caryophanales > Bacillaceae > Neobacillus > Neobacillus sp. 19. Next base: position 31,824 of record NZ_JBMPZU010000062.1, read on the forward strand.
TTCGTTTCAACTGTCTCACATCCTTATGTACGGGTACCATTGCTGTTTTTAATGATTCTATCATACTCTAAATTATCTAGAGAATTAAAAATCCCATATTATTACTTCACGTGAAAAAAGGGGTGACAGTCGTCACCCCTTCTACTATTTAATTTTCAGCTAATGTATTTACAACTTTTTTATCAGGTGATGTCACTTCGTTCGGATCATCCGCTTGCTTGGCTCGTTTAATGAAGAAAGCAAGGATAAGAGCGATACAGGCAATTCCGACAGAGACAATAAAGGAATCATTAATTCCTTCGAGCATTGCTTTCGTGGCAATTTGTTGTTTCATTTCAGCTAACACAGCTGGGGTAGGTTGTTCGGTTAAGTGTTTCATGGCAGCTGCGCCTATTTCCTCTGCATGTGTTTTTGTGCGATTGGTCATGATGGTTACGAGCAGTGCCGAACCAATTGCGCCAGAAACTTGCTGCAATGTACTATTCATTGCTGTACCGTGTGGATAATACCGCGCCGGTAATTGGTTTAACCCATTGGTCATGACAGGCATCATGACCATCGACATCCCAAACATTCGCGCTGAATATAACAAAATTAAGTGAGAATAAGAGGTGTCGAGTGTCAACTTACTGAAAAAGTAGCTGGTTACTACCGTAATCGTTAGGCCGATAATCGCTAAAATACGGCCGCCAAACTTATCAAATAATTTCCCGGTAATCGGTGACATAATCCCCATTAAAATAGCGCCTGGAAGCATCATTAAGCCTGATTTCATCGGAGATATTCCGCGTATTGTTTGAACATAGATTGGTAATAGCAGCATCGCTGAAAACATCGCCATTGAAATGACAACTGAGATCGCTGATGATAGGGCAAACATCGGGTATTTGTAGATTCTGAATTCAAGCATTGGTTTTTCAAGTTTGAATTGACGTAAGATAAACAGAATTAATGAAATGGCACCAACGATAATCGTGCCATAGACGAGCGCGCTATCCCACCCCTTATCACCGGCAGAACTAAATCCATACAGCAATCCGCCAAAGCCAAGACTTGATAACACGAGTGAGAGGAAATCAAGCCGGATCTCGACTTTTTCCTTTTTATCTTTTAGTAAGAAAATCCCAATTAATAGAACGAGAACAGCAATCGGTGAAACGAAGTGGAATAACATTCTCCAGTCGAAATGCTCGAGCATCCAACCGGATAATGTCGGACCGACGGCCGGTGCAAAAATGAAGATAAGCCCGAATAGACCCATCGCTCCACCTCTTTTTTCAGGCGGAAAGCTTGTTAACATAACGTTCATTAATAACGGCATCATGATGGCAGACCCTGCCGCCTGGATGAGCCGTGCAACTAACAAGACAGGGAAGACAGTCGAGAATCCTGCAAGAAATGTCCCCACAGTAAATAAGCTAATGGCGGTGAGGAATAAACCTCTAACAGAGTATCTTTGAATTAAAAAGGCTGTTGCCGGAATCATGATTCCATTTACTAACATATAACCTGTCGAGAGCCATTGTACAGTCGATGCCCCAATATCTAAATCCTTCATGATGGATGGAAGTGCCACATTTAAGAGGGTCTCATTTAACATGGCAATAAAAGCCCCAATCATAAGGATGGCAAGGATCCCATATGGAGGGCGTGCATGATTTGAGTTGATGTTTTCCATTTTGTCCTCCTTGAACTAGTAGTCCACTTTTTTGTACCTTAATTCTAAAGCACTAACAATAATAACACCGGTAACCCAATTTCCGCAACAAAAAAATATTCCAATTTCAGTCAAGGGCCACTGACGCAATTTGTCATGTAATCGCTGTATTTTCCCTACATCAAATCTTCTGTGCGGAAGTGGTATCCACCTATTGTCGGAGGTAAATGTTCCACGATATAATGGTGAAGGTTTGTGCTTAAGAACCTATTTTTTAAGAGCAGTGGGGTAGTGTATGAAAAAAACAACCAAAGACATCATATTTATCATTATTGGAGCTTTTCTTTTTGCAGTAGGTGTGAATATATTTGTGATTCCGAACGAACTTGGGGAAGGCGGGGTAACAGGGATCACGATTATTACCTACTATTTATTTGAGTGGTCACCTGGTTTAGTCAATTTAATTCTGAATGCCTTTTTGTTACTTGTCGGTTATAAATTTTTGAATAAGATCACAACGATTTATACGATTATTGCCGTGGTGTTTAATTCGCTTTTTCTTCATCTGACGGAAAGTTGGCGTATTGCTTCGGATGAGGTGATGGTGAATGCTATTTTTGGCGGCGTGATTATAGGGGTTGGGATTGGCCTAATTATTCGAGTTGGCGGTACAACAGCAGGTACGACCATCTTAGCGAGGATTACCCATAAGTTTTTAGGCTGGAGTATTAGCTATGGTTTATTGTTTTTTGATTTACTCGTTGCATTCTCTTCTTATTTTATTATTGGTGCTGAAAAGCTGATGCTGACGATTATTATGCTATATGTCGGTACGAAAGTGATGGAATTTGTGATTGAAGGCTTGAATCCGAAGAAGGCGATTACGATTATTTCTGATCATCCGAATGAGATCGCCCAACAGGTGACAACGTCTATGGACAGAGGGGTAACGGTATACTCGGGTCATGGGTATTATACAAAGACTCCAAAGGAAATTCTTTATATAGTTATTAGTAAGCAGGAAGTTATAAAGTTGAAACGAATTGTTCAATCCACTGATCCGAATGCGTTTATCGCAATACATGATGTTCGTGATGTGTTCGGGGAAGGATTTATTGATATTTCGAAAGCATGACCCTAGGTGTCCACGGATCTCTCCGTGGATCTTTCTTTTTTTATTAGAGCTGCAGTATTATAGAATAAGATTGATAGATTTATTGGAAAGGGATGTTGGAATGAAGTTTTATAAGAAGGTAGTCGTCTTTGCCTTAGCAGGGATGGCGATGCTGCTATGTGGAAAGGTTTCTGTATCTGCTGCGACCGTGTTGGGTCCGGATGTAACCAATTATATTGCTTCCCGAAGTAATACCGTGTCCGTTGGTGTCTACGATGCAAATACAGGTCAAACCTATACATATAATCCGTCACAAACCTATCAGACCCAGTGCCTGTCACGCCTCGAATTTTCTTGTTTCACAACATAGTTCCACGTCGCCCTTAATGGGGAATATCAAAAATTGGAGGATGGCCGCTGATTGAATAAGGTTATCCGCTGATAGAACGGTGAAAAGCGCTGATTGAAACAAGTTATCCGCTGATAGAACTCTGTTATTGGGTGTTGAAGAAGTGAATCATCTTTCATTTATATACATCTAATGTCGTAAGTTTCTGAGAGGGCAGCCATATTTCAAAGTAAAGCGGGGAAAGGTCTTTCCCTGCTTTTCTATTTATCCCTTGCGGAAGATACTCGTGTTGCCTTATTTGTTACTCCTGTCTGATTTATTTTGCTAATTGGCATTTATAAATTACGTACTATGAAGGCTATTCAGGCAGATCAAGGGAAACACGAAAAGATAAGCTGAAAATGAAGCGGCAATTCAACATACAGTCTTATTAATAAAGCTTATAGTTAACAGAAGAGCCAGCCTCGCTGTTTTTATTTTTCAGCAATTTGATAAACTAAATATGAAAGGTGTGATACAAATTGGATTCCATCCATTTTGAAGAAATAACAAGCGAAACATCCTATATCGCTCTTGAAATCATCAATTCAAATCCGGAGTACAACCAGCTAGAGAATGGTAAGGAACGAAGAACACTTGAGGAAGTAAAAGAGGAGTTAGTAAATGGCAAAACAAAGAGCCTTTTTATTAAGCTTGATGATACTTATATCGGTATTATCGACTATTTACCATTGAATGAGAAAGATCAGAGTCCATGGCTTGGGCTGCTGATGATTCATGCGGATTATCAAGGGTTTGGATTTGGAAGGCTGGCCTATATCCTTTTTGAAAATGAGATGGCTGAAAAAAGATGTAAGGTTTTACGGATTGGCGTTCTAAAAGGGAATCAGAAGGCACAAAGGTTCTGGAGTTCAGTTGGTTTTAAATACTTTAAAACAGCTCAATCAAATCGCGCAAATGAAGTGGATTGTTTTGAGAAGAAGTTACATTAGCCTAGTGAATGCCACGCCATCTAAACGGTTGGGAATGTCTAATAGATGGATTCTAATGGGCGATTTCAGCTTTCAAACAGCTCGAAATGTCCTAAGAGATCACTTTTAATAGACCATTCCCACCTTATGTTCTTATTAAGCTTTATGAGGGGAAAACATCTTCTATTCTATGTAATCGTTCCTAACCGAATCGAAACCAAGAGAGAAAGTGTAGAAAGAACAGCGATCATAGCCACAACCCCAATCCAGCCAAAATGACTATAAAATGTACCGCTTGCTGTTCCTCCGATACTTCCACCAAAATAATAGCAAAATAAAAATAATGAGGCTGCTTGAGCCTAAACTTTATTTTTAGGCAACATCTGTTTATAGATCAATGAGGTGAGCCACCCTTAAATTCAAAGCGGAAAACGATTTACAGCTGATTGCTGTAGTATTGGAAAAATTTCTGTTGCAAGTGAACACGAACGGTGTTAAACTGATAAAGTTGCTCTTTAAATGAGTGGATAAGCAAAAATTAGAAAAAAGTTTTTCTTGTTTTTGTGTGCGCGACATGATAATATATAAGAGTTGCTTTTGAAAACGCGATAGTCAATCTGAATTAAATGAAATTGATGGTTGATAGAATTTAAGAAATATGTTAATATAATTTTCGAGCCGCTTTTTACGAGTGACTTTGTTCTTTGAAAACTAAACAAACAAAAACGTCAACAAACAATAAATTATTAGTTTCTTCTATAGAAACTAAGCCAACGTTTTAAATTATGAGCTAATCAACTCAACTTTTTTGGAGAGTTTGATCCTGGCTCAGGACGAACGCTGGCGGCGTGCCTAATACATGCAAGTCGAGCGAATCAATGGGAGCTTGCTCCCGTTGGTTAGCGGCGGACGGGTGAGTAACACGTGGGCAACCTGCCTGTAAGACTGGGATAACTTCGGGAAACCGGAGCTAATACCGGATAATTCTTTTCCTCTCATGAGGAAAAGCTGAAAGTCGGTTTCGGCTGACACTTACAGATGGGCCCGCGGCGCATTAGCTAGTTGGTGAGGTAACGGCTCACCAAGGCGACGATGCGTAGCCGACCTGAGAGGGTGATCGGCCACACTGGGACTGAGACACGGCCCAGACTCCTACGGGAGGCAGCAGTAGGGAATCTTCCACAATGGACGAAAGTCTGATGGAGCAACGCCGCGTGAGCGATGAAGGCCTTCGGGTCGTAAAGCTCTGTTGTTAGGGAAGAACAAGTATCGGAGTAACTGCCGGTACCTTGACGGTACCTAACCAGAAAGCCACGGCTAACTACGTGCCAGCAGCCGCGGTAATACGTAGGTGGCAAGCGTTGTCCGGAATTATTGGGCGTAAAGCGCGCGCAGGCGGTCCTTTAAGTCTGATGTGAAAGCCCACGGCTCAACCGTGGAGGGTCATTGGAAACTGGGGGACTTGAGTGCAGAAGAGGAAAGCGGAATTCCACGTGTAGCGGTGAAATGCGTAGAGATGTGGAGGAACACCAGTGGCGAAGGCGGCTTTCTGGTCTGTAACTGACGCTGAGGCGCGAAAGCGTGGGGAGCAAACAGGATTAGATACCCTGGTAGTCCACGCCGTAAACGATGAGTGCTAAGTGTTAGGGGGTTTCCGCCCCTTAGTGCTGCAGCTAACGCATTAAGCACTCCGCCTGGGGAGTACGGCCGCAAGGCTGAAACTCAAAGGAATTGACGGGGGCCCGCACAAGCGGTGGAGCATGTGGTTTAATTCGAAGCAACGCGAAGAACCTTACCAGGTCTTGACATCCTCTGACACTCCTAGAGATAGGACGTTCCCCTTCGGGGGACAGAGTGACAGGTGGTGCATGGTTGTCGTCAGCTCGTGTCGTGAGATGTTGGGTTAAGTCCCGCAACGAGCGCAACCCTTGATCTTAGTTGCCAGCATTCAGTTGGGCACTCTAAGGTGACTGCCGGTGACAAACCGGAGGAAGGTGGGGATGACGTCAAATCATCATGCCCCTTATGACCTGGGCTACACACGTGCTACAATGGATGGTACAAAGGGCTGCGAGACCGCAAGGTTTAGCCAATCCCATAAAACCATTCTCAGTTCGGATTGCAGGCTGCAACTCGCCTGCATGAAGCCGGAATCGCTAGTAATCGCGGATCAGCATGCCGCGGTGAATACGTTCCCGGGCCTTGTACACACCGCCCGTCACACCACGAGAGTTTGTAACACCCGAAGTCGGTGGGGTAACCGTAAGGAGCCAGCCGCCTAAGGTGGGACAGATGATTGGGGTGAAGTCGTAACAAGGTAGCCGTATCGGAAGGTGCGGCTGGATCACCTCCTTTCTAAGGATAATGCAGTCCTCTCGGACTGATAATAAGGTTGACGTTTCTTGTTTGTTTAGTTTTGAGGGAGCAATTCTCTCAAAGCTTTTTTTAATCGTTCCTTGAAAACTAGATAATCGTAAGAAGAAGCAAAGTAAACATCGAGTAATCGCCATTTTAGTTTTTCTCTCTTATTGAATAAGAGTTATAAACCTTTTTAGGTTAAGTTAGAAAGGGCGCACGGTGAATGCCTTGGCACTAGGAGCCGATGAAGGACGGGACTAACACCGATATGCTTCGGGGAGCTGTAAGTAAGCTTTGATCCGGAGATTTCCGAATGGGGAAACCCACTGTTCGTAATGGAACAGTATCTTTACCTGAATACATAGGGTATAGAAGGCATACCCGGGGAACTGAAACATCTAAGTACCCGGAGGAAGAGAAAGCAAACGCGATTCCCTGAGTAGCGGCGAGCGAAACGGGACATAGCCCAAACCAAGAGGCTTGCCTCTTGGGGTTGTAGGACACTCAACATGGAGTTACAAAGGAACGGGGTAAATGAAGCGACCTGGAAAGGTCAGCCGTAGAAGGTAAAAGCCCTGTAGTTGAAACTTCGTTCCCTCCTGAGTGGATCCTGAGTACGGCCGGACACGTGAAATCCGGTCGGAAGCAGGGAGGACCATCTCCCAAGGCTAAATACTCCCTAGTGACCGATAGTGAACCAGTACCGTGAGGGAAAGGTGAAAAGCACCCCGGAAGGGGAGTGAAATAGTTCCTGAAACCGTGTGCCTACAAGTAGTCAGAGCCCGTTTATGGGTGATGGCGTGCCTTTTGTAGAATGAACCGGCGAGTTACGATCCCATGCAAGGTTAAGTTGAAGAGACGGAGCCGCAGCGAAAGCGAGTCTGAATAGGGCGTTTGAGTATGTGGTCGTAGACCCGAAACCAGGTGATCTACCCATGTCCAGGGTGAAGTCCAGGTAACACTGGATGGAGGCCCGAACCCACGCACGTTGAAAAGTGCGGGGATGAGGTGTGGGTAGCGGAGAAATTCCAATCGAACTTGGAGATAGCTGGTTCTCTCCGAAATAGCTTTAGGGCTAGCCTCACGTTGTTAGAGTCTTGGAGGTAGAGCACTGTTTGGACTAGGGGCCCTCATCGGGTTACCGAATTCAGACAAACTCCGAATGCCAAAGACTTATCCGTGGGAGTCAGACTGCGAGTGATAAGATCCGTAGTCGAAAGGGAAACAGCCCAGACCACCAGCTAAGGTCCCAAAGTATACGTTAAGTGGAAAAGGATGTGGAGTTGCTTAGACAACCAGGATGTTGGCTTAGAAGCAGCCACCATTTAAAGAGTGCGTAATAGCTCACTGGTCGAGTGACTCTGCGCCGAAAATGTACCGGGGCTAAACGTATCACCGAAGCTGTGGATTGACACCGTTGGTGTCAGTGGTAGGAGAGCGTTCTAAGGGCGTTGAAGCTAGACCGTAAGGACTGGTGGAGCGCTTAGAAGTGAGAATGCCGGTATGAGTAGCGAAAGATGAGTGAGAATCTCATCCACCGTATGCCTAAGGTTTCCTGAGGAAGGCTCGTCCGCTCAGGGTTAGTCGGGACCTAAGCCGAGGCCGAAAGGCGTAGGCGATGGACAACAGGTTGATATTCCTGTACCACCTATGAATCGTTTGAGTGATGGGGGGACGCAGGAGGATAGGGTAAGCGCGCTGTTGGATATGCGCGTCTAAGCAGTTAGGCTGGTGAACAGGAAAATCCGTTCACCGTAAAGGCTGAGCTGTGACAGCGAGGGAAATTTAGTACCGAAGTTCCTGATTCCACACTGCCAAGAAAAGCCTCTAGCGAGATTCAAGGTGCCCGTACCGCAAACCGACACAGGTAGGCGAGGAGAGAATCCTAAGGTGAGCGAGAGAACTCTCGTTAAGGAACTCGGCAAAATGACCCCGTAACTTCGGGAGAAGGGGTGCTCTTTAGGGTTCATAGCCCTGAAGAGCCGCAGTGAATAGGCCCAGGCGACTGTTTAGCAAAAACACAGGTCTCTGCGAAGCCGCAAGGCGAAGTATAGGGGCTGACGCCTGCCCGGTGCTGGAAGGTTAAGAGGAGGGGTTAGCGCAAGCGAAGCTCTGAATCGAAGCCCCAGTAAACGGCGGCCGTAACTATAACGGTCCTAAGGTAGCGAAATTCCTTGTCGGGTAAGTTCCGACCCGCACGAAAGGCGTAACGATCTGGGCACTGTCTCAACGAGAGACTCGGTGAAATTATAGTACCTGTGAAGATGCAGGTTACCCGCGACAGGACGGAAAGACCCCGTGGAGCTTTACTGTAGCCTGATATTGAATTTTGGTACAGCTTGTACAGGATAGGTAGGAGCCTGAGAAGCCGGAGCGCTAGCTTCGGTGGAGGCGTCGGTGGGATACTACCCTGGCTGTATTGAAATTCTAACCCGCACCCCTCATCGGGGTGGGAGACAGTGTCAGGTGGGCAGTTTGACTGGGGCGGTCGCCTCCTAAAGAGTAACGGAGGCGCCCAAAGGTTCCCTCAGAATGGTTGGAAATCATTCGTAGAGTGTAAAGGCACAAGGGAGCTTGACTGCGAGACCTACAAGTCGAGCAGGGACGAAAGTCGGGCTTAGTGATCCGGTGGTTCCGCATGGAAGGGCCATCGCTCAACGGATAAAAGCTACCCCGGGGATAACAGGCTTATCTCCCCCAAGAGTCCACATCGACGGGGAGGTTTGGCACCTCGATGTCGGCTCATCGCATCCTGGGGCTGTAGTCGGTCCCAAGGGTTGGGCTGTTCGCCCATTAAAGCGGTACGCGAGCTGGGTTCAGAACGTCGTGAGACAGTTCGGTCCCTATCCGTCGTGGGCGCAGGAAATTTGAGAGGAGCTGTCCTTAGTACGAGAGGACCGGGATGGACGCACCGCTGGTGTACCAGTTGTCTTGCCAAAGGCATCGCTGGGTAGCTATGTGCGGACGGGATAAGTGCTGAAAGCATCTAAGCATGAAGCCCCCCTCAAGATGAGATTTCCCATAGCGTCAAGCTAGTAAGATCCCTGAAAGATGATCAGGTTGATAGGTCAGAGGTGGAAGCGTGGCGACATGTGGAGCTGACTGATACTAATCGATCGAGGACTTAACCATTTTTAATTGGTTGAACTCATTTTTACAAAAAACTTCTTCTGCATTATCTAGTTTTGAGGGAATGAAACCTCAAATAAATAGTCTGGTAACAATGGCGAGAAGGTCACACCCGTTCCCATACCGAACACGGAAGTTAAGCTTCTCAGCGCCGATGGTAGTTGGGGCATGCGCCCCTGTGAGAGTAGGACGTTGCCAGGCTAAGCCCCTAATTGGGGCTATTATTTTGCCTTATTTTATAGTTGGCCCCTTGGTCAAGCGGTTAAGACACCGCCCTTTCACGGCGGTAACACGGGTTCGAATCCCGTAGGGGTCACCATATGGAGGATTAGCTCAGCTGGGAGAGCATCTGCCTTACAAGCAGAGGGTCGGCGGTTCGATCCCGTCATCCTCCACCATAAATAATTATGCCGGTTTAGCTCAATTGGTAGAGCACGACCGAAAATGCTTCTTTGAAAAATCTTCAGCGTACCGACTGAGCTGCTGCTTGAAAAAGCTTTCTGAAGTCGGGACGACGATTACAAAACAAGCGTGTACACATTAATATTTATTCAAAATTATGCCGGTTTAGCTCAATTGGTAGAGCACGACCGAATATGCTTCCTTGAAAAATCTTCAGCGTACCGACGGAGCTGCTGCTTGAATAAGCTTTCTGAAGTCGGGACGACGATAACAAAGCAAGCGTGTACACACCAATGTTTTATCAAAATTATGCCGGTTTAGCTCAATTGGTAGAGCAACTGACTTGTAATCAGTAGGTTGGGGGTTCAAGTCCTCTAGCCGGCACCATAAAAAAATGCGCCCGTAGCTCAATTGGATAGAGCGTCTGACTACGGATCAGAAGGTTATGGGTTCGACTCCTTTCGGGCGCGTTATTATTTTTTTAAAAACGGCGGTGTAGCTCAGCTGGCTAGAGCGTACGGTTCATACCCGTAAGGTCGGGGGTTCGATCCCCTCCGCCGCTACCAAATGATTTTGTGATTTTATATAAAATGGAGGAATACCCAAGTCCGGCTGAAGGGATCGGTCTTGAAAACCGACAGGCGGGTTAAACCGCGCGGGGGTTCGAATCCCTCTTCCTCCGCCATTAAATCACAAAACTTTATTAATTATTATCGCGGGGTGGAGCAGTCTGGTAGCTCGTCGGGCTCATAACCCGAAGGTCGCAGGTTCAAATCCTGTCCCCGCAATATGGTCCGGTAGTTCAGTTGGTTAGAATGCCTGCCTGTCACGCAGGAGGTCGCGGGTTCGAGTCCCGTCCGGACCGCCATTTTTATTCCAGTAGGTATCTACTGTTGAAATATAATTTTTTTGGCTCAGTAGCTCAGTCGGTAGAGCAAAGGACTGAAAATCCTTGTGTCGGCGGTTCGATTCCGTCCTGAGCCATCTTTTTATTTGGAGGGGTAGCGAAGTGGCTAAACGCGGCGGACTGTAAATCCGCTCCCTCAGGGTTCGGCGGTTCGAATCCGTCCCCCTCCACCATCATGGCGGTTGTGGCGAAGTGGTTAACGCATCGGATTGTGGTTCCGACATTCGTGGGTTCGATTCCCATCAGCCGCCCCATTAGTAATAATGAGGCAGCATAGCCAAGTGGTAAGGCAGAGGTCTGCAAAACCTTTATCCCCGGTTCAAATCCGGGTGCTGCCTCCAAATCTTTTCTATGCGGGTGTAGTTTAGTGGTAAAACCTCAGCCTTCCAAGCTGATGTTGTGAGTTCGATTCTCATCACCCGCTCCACCTTTGGGCCTATAGCTCAGCTGGTTAGAGCGCACGCCTGATAAGCGTGAGGTCGATGGTTCAAGTCCATTTAGGCCCATCATCCTAAATATTCTAATTGTTCCGCAGTAGCTCAGTGGTAGAGCAATCGGCTGTTAACCGATCGGTCGTAGGTTCGAATCCTACCTGCGGAGCCATTTTATTTTAGGGAGAAGTACTAAATAGGTTGAAGAGGCACCCCTGCTAAGGGTGTAGGTCGGGTAACCGGCGCGAGGGTCAAATTCTGCCGCCATTCATATAATGCGCCTTTAGCTCAGCTGGATAGAGCATACGCCTTCTAAGCGTACGGTCAGAGGTTCGAATCCTCTAAGGCGCGTATTTTTTACTTTAAGTAACTTAATAGTATCAAAGGTTTAACGACATTAGGGAAAACTAAAGGTATTCTAACTTTAATGAAATTCCTTGATAAAGTCGTTAAGCAAATCAACTTCCAAAACATTATGTTTGGAGGTTTTTTATTTGCAAAAAAAGACTGGGATATTTGATGTTTCCATTAAAGCGGAGTAACGGTGAAAAGCGCTGATTGAAACAGGTTATCCGCTGATAGAACGGTGAAAAGCGCTGATTGAAACAGGTTATCCGCCGATAGAACGGTGAAAAGCGCTGATTGAATCGGGTTATCCGCCGATAGAACGGTGAAAAGCGCTGATTGAAACAGGTTATCCGCTGATAGAACGGTGAAAAGCGCTGATTGAAACAGGTTATCCGCTGATAGAACGGTGAAAAGCGCTGATTGAAACAAGTTATCCGCTAATAGAACGGTGATAAGCACCGGTGGATCCTGTATCTCATTCGAGAGTTACTAGAGCTTTTTCACCATTGAACTCCCCAAATCAGATTAGGGATAGAAATAGATTATTCCTAATGACAGATTGTTCCATATGTATATATAATGAAGGTATCTGAAATTTTTAGGGGGATAAAAGTGGAGAGAAGTCGTGTTTCTGGTTGGCTGTTTAGGAGTTTATTTGTTGTATTGTTTGTTTTACTAGGTTCATATGTTGCTAGTAACCATGCACTTGCTGCGGGAGTGGTGGTGAAGGATTTACAAGTTAGTCCAAAGGAGGCCAAAGTGGGCGATTCCATTAACATCAGCTTAGATGTAGGGATCGATTCGGAGGAGGTTGCTTCTACTGTCTCCCTCACGATACGAGCGGATGATCATGGACAGACCTATGAAAGGGCAGCCTATTTGAAGTATGATGAGGCAACGAAAAAGTATGTTACTCGCTTAAAAGTAGAGGACTTTCATGCAAAAGGGAATTGGAAAGTTAGCGATATAACCGTTCATCTTAATGGGTCCAATTATTCTTTTAAAAATGCTGAATTGTTCCCGGGTGATGCCGCGGCAATCGATTTACGAGCAGGAAATTTTTATGTCGATCCGGCTGGATATCAGCCACAATTAGGATCTGTGAGCATTGATAAGAATCAGGTTTCGTTTGGTACAACATTAAACATTTCGGCAACAGGGTTAAATCATTTAGGAACATATGACTCTACCAAAATTGAAGCCGTTTATCGCACCCCACAGAATGAGTTACGGACGTTTCGATTAAGCGATTCCTCTAATCCACAAGTGGCTTCGATTATGATTGATCATTCGTTTGCGACGGGAACGTGGAAGCTGGATCATATTCTGGTAACGGATCGATACAATGCAAACTATCAATTTTTTTATAATAGCTTCTATTATAAAGAAGGAAATACGAGAGATTTTAGTAACCTGGATTTCACGGTAAAAGCAGCCGCGGGCTGGGTAGATATTAACGGTGAGCGTTACTATTATAATGAAGCGGGAAAACCTGTAACCGGTTGGTTTACTATCAATCAGAAGCGTTATTATTTTGATGAGTCCGGTGTGATGGAGACTGGGTGGATTTTGGTCGATGATCATGAATACTACCTGAATGAAAAGGGCGAAATGGTGGTTGGCTGGAAATATATCGAGGATGGCTGGTATTATTTTTTACCGAATGGTGTGCTCGTGTATGACTGGCAGTATATTAATCACAAATGGTATTTTTTCGATGAATATGGCACGATGATCACTGGGTTTGCGATGATTAATGAAGATATCTACTATTTTAATCATGATGGAGCAATGCAATCGGGCTGGCAGCTCATTGAAGGGGATTGGTATTATTTCAAATCGGGCGGGCAGCTCGTCACAGGCTGGGTTTACTGGAACAAGAATTGGTATTACTTAGACACTGAAGAAGGATATATGGTAACGGGTTCTCATTACATTGGCGGTCAGTTATATATTTTTGATAAAAATGGTGTCATGGCTTCCGGTGGCTGGAAGTACATTAGCGGTAAATGGTATTTCCTCCATTCGAGCGGTGCAGCAGCCATCGATTGGAAACAGGTCGGCGGCAAGTGGTATTACTTTGATCGAAATACGGGAGTGATGGCCACAGGCTGGAAATCTCTTTCCATAAATCAAACACTTTATTTAGCGCCACCCAGTGCGAAAAGTTGGTACTATTTTAACAGCAGCGGCGCCATGACGACAGGATGGGTGTATTTAGGCGGGAAGTGGTACTATCTCAACCATTGGGGCGGCATGGCAACAGGTATCCAATACATAGGCGGTACCAAGTATTATTTCAAACCAAGCGGTGAAATGGCCTCGAAGGAATGGATTAATTTAGGGCCAAACAATAAATATTGGTACTACTATTTAGCTTCAGGCAAACAAGCCGTGGGCTGGCATGTGATTAATGGAAAACGGTATTACTTTGATAAGAATGGGGTCATGCAGTAGCTGCGGTGCCCGGCACGCCTTGAGGTTTATTGAACATTGGGGGGGGTGCCAGCTCACCTAAGGTTTAAAGCGGTGCAGCACAAAGGTGACACAGAGAGCATAGTCTCTCTGTGTTTTTTTAATATAGAAGTAGGGCCTGTCTGCTTCAATGGTTGAGTGGGTATTAAGTCTAAACTTCGTTGAAGGAGTTGTCTACGTAGGTGTCACACGAATATTTTAGTCAAGATTCTAATGTAGGAGTGATCTACGTAGGGGTTACCTGGATTTTTAAGCCCAAAAATCGAAGTAGAACCAATCTACTTAGATGTTTGCCTATAATTGCAGCCCGAATCTAGAAGTAGAACCAATCTACTTAGATGTTCGCCTGAAATTGCAGCCCGAACCTAGAAGTAGAACCAATCTACTTAGATGTTCGCCTGAAATTGCAGTCCGAACCTAGAAGTAGAACCAATCTACTTAGATGTTCGCCTGAAATTGCAGCCCGAACCTAGAAGTAGAACCAATCTACTTAGATGTTCGCCTGAAATTGCAGTCCGAATCTAGAAGTAGAACCAATCTACTTAGATGTTCGCCTGAAATTGCAGTCCGAACCTAGAAGTAGAACCAATCTACTTAGATGTTCGCCTGAAATTGCAGCCCGAACCTAGAAGTAGAACCAATCTACTTAGATGTTCGCCTGAAATTGCAGTCCGAATCTAGAAGTAGAACCAATCTACTTTGATGTTCGCCTGAAATCGCAGCCCGAATCTAGAAGTAGAACCAATCTACTTAGATGTTCGCCTGAAATTGCAGCCCGAATCTAGAAGTAGAACCAATCTACTTAGATGTTCGCCTGAAATTGCAGCCCGAACCTAGAAGTAGAACCATTCTGCGTAGTTGTTCTTCTGATTTTGAGCTGCCGCATTGAAGTAGCCTTTCTACAGCGTTACATGTTCCTCTAAAATCTCAACAACCGTTCCAATTCCCCCCAAAAAAAACAAAAAACCGCCCCCCGGCGGCACTAGCAAAAAAGTGGTTTCTTCTATTAAACTATTAAATGACTAGGCCCATGATGGTACCTGAAATGACGGACGCTAGTGTTGCGCCTAATAATAGTTTTAATGCATACTTTGATACGATACCGCCTTGTTTGTCACTGATGGATTTGATGGAACCTGACACAATTCCCACCGTTCCAAAGTTGGCAAAGCTAACTAAATAAACAGAGACAATGGCAATGGTTTTACTCGAAAGATGGCTGGAGATTTCACCAAAATTCAACATGGCGACAAATTCATTCGTCACTAGTTTTGTTGCCATAATGCCGCCTGCTTGCACGGCTTCACTCCAAGGAACACCCATTATGAAAGCAATTGGTGCAAAAACATAACCAATAACCGTTTGGAAAGAAACGTCAAAAATGCCCATGAAAATCACATTGATCAATGCCATTAAGGAGATAAATCCCAATAACATCGCCGCAACCGTTATGACAATCTTGAATCCATCCATGATGCTGTCTCCAATCATTTGGAAGAAAGGGACTCTTTCATGTTCTTCAATTTGAACTAAATCTTCATTTTCGTCTAAATCGTATGGATTAATGATATTCGCAATGATTAAGGCGCTAAAAATATTCAACACAACCGCTGTGACCACATATTTTGGCTCTAACATCGTCATGTACGCCCCGACCATCGCCATACTGACGGCACTCATTGCCGACGTGCAAATGGTGTAAAGTCTTTTTGGGGATAAAAGCGGGATCTGTTTGATTATCGTTAAGAACACTTCTGGTTGTCCAAGTGCAGCTGTCGATACAGCGAAATAGCTTTCTAGTTTCCCCATTCCGGTGATTTTACTTAACACTAAACCTAAGTATTTAACTAGGAATGGCAGTACTTTTATATAATTAAGGATTCCAATTAACACGGACATGAACACAAGCGGCAATAACGCTACAAAGAAGAACGTAGTCGCGCCCTTATTCACCATTCCGCCAAAGACAAATTGAATTCCCTCATCGGCAATTTTCATTAAGTTTTCAAAAAATACGCCCACTTTGGTAATCGCGATTAGACCGATACTCGTATTCATCATGAAGTACACTAAAACGATTTGCACTGCCAGCATAATGAAAATGCGTTTATATTTTATTTTTTTCCGATCATTACTGAATAAAAAAGCAATAACACCGGCAAACAAAATTCCCGTGATTAAGAAAAGAATATTCATGTGATGCCACTCCTTCTTGATGTTGGCGCTTTCAATTTTTTGTAAAAAAGACAACTTCTATAAAGTGTCAAAATTTGAACTTTATAGAAGTTGAGATCAAGGTTCTATTTTGAATTCGAGAATTGTCCAGCTGCAGCGCCAAGCGGCTAGTAGACTTCGCTAAACGGGCGCTTCCGCTTTTCTTGTTATTTCGTTAAGTTGTTAAAGCTAACCGCGATTTGTGTTCCGACTTTTGCGTTGTGTTTGACTAATTCGATATTGGCATCAAGGCTTTTTCCGTCTGTTAATTCTTTAATTTTTCCGAGTAAGAATGGTGTGCTGTCTTTCCCGTGAATATGGTTTTCTTCTGCTTCTTTGATGGCTTGATCGATAATGCCGTTGATGTAGTCTTCATCCATCGCAAATTCTTCAGGAATTGGGTTGGCGATGACCGCTCCGCCTTTTAGGGTTAATTCCCATTTTGTTTTTAATGTTTCCGCAATTTCATCAACGGAATCAGTAGAGATGTTTAATTTATGTTCACTTTTTCTTGTGTAGAATGCTGGCAGAACTTCTGTTTCATAACCGATGACTGGAACGCCTTTTGTTTCAAGGTATTCTAGTGTAAGGCCTAAATCCAGGATGGATTTCGCGCCGGCACAAATAACGGCAACGTCTGTTTGTGCTAATTCTTCAAGGTCAGCTGAAATATCCATTGTCGTTTCGGCACCTTTATGAACGCCGCCAATACCGCCTGTTACGAAGATTTTGATGTCTGCTAAGTCAGCACAGATCATTGTAGATGCAACCGTTGTTGCGCCTAGTTTTTTTGATGCAACGATGGAAGCAAGGTCACGTCTTGATACTTTTGCCACACCTGAACTTTTACCGAATAGCTCTAATTCGTCGTCTGTTAAACCGATTTTAATTTTTCCGTCAATGATCGCGATGGTCGCAGGAACCGCTCCGTTATCACGCACGATTTGTTCTACTTCACGAGCCATTTTTACGTTTTGCGGATATGGCATACCATGTGAAATAATTGTAGATTCTAAGGCAACGATCGCTTTACCTTCCGCTTTTGCTTGTTGTACCTCTGCAGATAATTCAATATAGTTTTTCATTTAAAATTCCTCCATATCTAATTCGAATTGTTTTTGGGATAATTCTTGTCTCACTGTATGCTTGGACATAATCGTTTTATGGGAATTGACTAAACCGGATTTAATAATGTAATCAAATTCTTTCTTTTGTAACCAGGAATAAATCACGCCTGAACAAAATGAATCGCCGGCACCTGTTACATCGGCAACCACTGGTGTATGAATCGCCGGGTAATGACGAATCTCGCCATTTTCAACTCCTGCCATGACGCCTTTAATTCCATTTGTGACAATAACATTTTTCACGCCTAATGATAACCACTGCTTAACGGAATCTTCCCAATCGTTGTCATCATTGATTTTCGTATTCAAAAATGTTTCGGTTTCATCTTTATTGACAATGAGCCAGGTCACAGCGCTTAACGATTTTGGCAGCCTGTTCATTTTTGGAGATGAGACTGGGATGATGATTAATGGAATGTGATATTTTGATGTGAAAGAACAAAGAAAATCAATCGTTTCCCGTGGACAATTCAAATCCACGATGATACATTTCGCTTTTCTAAGAAAGTTACTGTTTTTGATCAACAGCTCAGGTGTAATATGCTCATACACATCCATGTCTGCTAAGGCAACGGATAAATCTCCGTTCTGGTCTAAAACGGCTGTATAAGAACCAGTCGACGAATGCTCAAATTGTGCGACATGTTCTAAATTCATAAAAGGTGACGATAACTCGTAAATCTCTTTCCATTCGGAATCTTTCCCGCTTGCTGAAATGAGGGATACTTCCTCACCTAATCTTCCTAAGTTTTCCGCAATATTCCTTGCTACTCCGCCAACTGTAGTAGAGGATTTCACTGGATTGGACGTTTCACTCATAATGTCATGTTTGGCATAGAATTTTCGATCTACATTGGCTCCCCCGATGCAAATAATAGGTGTCGTTTCGTTTAACACAAATGCCTTACCTAATACTTGCTCTTTCTTGATGAGCCCGGAAAGAGTCGCAGCAATGGATGAACCCGATATTCCCAGCATTTCTGCTAACTCCTGTTGAGAAATAAATGGATGTTCTTTAATCATCCCTAGAATTACTTCCTCATTTTCAGTCATATCAACAGTCATGTTCACACCTCACTTTTTAAACAAATGTTTTTGGATTAAACATAAGTTTAGTATACGCTTCCACGTTTCATTGTCAATAGTGTTTTTTTGAAAAATTGTAACCAGGATGAGATAGGATTACGGTCACTTTTTGCCCATAATGGAGATGAGCGCAGTGTTCACCTGCGCTCATCGACTATTTTTATTAAAAATATAGGTTCATCTTTTTGTTAAATTTACCAGTCATGTGATGTGACTTGTTGTTGTAACATGTTCTCTTTACGGACCAAACTGTTTTTATTTAACAGGATAGGTAAACTCATACCAAGAATAATGATCCCAATTCCTGCTATTTGCAGCGAAGTCACCGTTTCGCTTAGTAAGATGACAGATACCATCACGGCGATAGGTAATTCAAACGCGCTCAAAATGGATGTCATCCCTAAACCAACTTTCGGAACAGCAATCGAAAATAAGAACACCGGAATGATCAGGCCAAATAACCCCAGCGCCAGACCATACACCCAAAGGCCATCGTTAAACAACGTTCCATTCCAGATGATTTCCGGAGATTGAAAGACGGCCGACATCATAAAAGCAAAGAAAGCAACAATGACTAACCGGTTAGTGGTTTTCATATTAGATGTTGCCTTGCCATTTACAAATAAAAATAGGGAATAACTAAGAGCAGCAGCTAGTCCCCATAACCACCCTTGAAAAGGGATTTTAGATAAATCAACATTAACCAAACCAGCTGCTGGAATTGTTCCCGCTACCAAAATGATTAAAGAGAGACATTCCATTTTGCTTGGAAGCTGGCGTTTGGTGATACAAGAAATCACGATGCCAATCCACGTAAATTGAAACAGGAGGACAACGGCCAAAGATGCAGGTAAATAGTTCAAACAAAGACCATATAAAATATTGGTTAGCCCTGTTAAAACACCTGCTACAATGTAAAGTTTAACTCCTTTAAAGGTTAACTTTGTGCGGTTTGTGAGCAAGAAAATGACGACAGCGATACAAAAACCGACAAAAAATTGACTAGTTACTGCTTCCGAGGCGGTAAAGCCACTGCCTATTGCCAGTTTGATGATGGTGGAAACGACCCCATAGCTACTAGCAGCTAAAATGACCAACAAGGGGTACAGATAAATCTTCAGCATGTGCGATTCCTCCTGCTATTGAAAAAAATATTACGATTTTTCATAATTTTTTAGTTGGAAAAATCATAATCTCCAATATAAAACACCAATCGACATAATTGCAAACAATTTTTTTTAGTTCGGAGTGAGTCACTAGGGAAAGAAGTGATGAGGGCTTTTTTAAAAAAATGGTAACTTACGACACCATTCTTTGGACTTAAGACCTATTTTTGGATACCGAACAGGCATATAAAAGAGAAGAAACAACATGGAAATGGGAATAACAGATATAATAATGAAAACAGCACAGGTTATGAAATGAGTGTTATTTTTTTCAGAAAGGAAGTTGACTATGGAATTAGGGTTACAAGGAAAAGTCGCATTAATCACCGGTGCAAGTAAAGGAATTGGCTTAGAAACGGCTCTTTATTTAGTAAAAGAAGGTGCCGGGGTAACCATTTGTGCAAGGAATCAAGATCGATTGGAAGAGGCAGCCGCGTATATTCTCGAACAATCAGGGAAAGAGGTATTCGTTGTAGAAGCGGATGTGACAAACGAGGAGGATTGCCAGAGGGTAGTTGCTGCTACAGTTGAAAAATATGGACGTCTGGATATTTTAGTGAATAATGCTGGTACTTCTCAAGCCCATCCATTTGATAAAGTCAGTCCGGAGCTATGGCAGCAGGATCTTGATTTAAAGCTATTCGGTGCCATTCATTGTTCTCGTTATGCCGTGCCACATATGCGACAAGTTGGCGGAGGCGCGATCATTAATGTGACAGCGGGCATTGGAAAGACACCTCCAGCATCATCCTTACCTACTTCAGTCAGCAGAGCAGCGGGCATGGCGTTAACAAAAGCGATGAGTAAAGATTTAGGCCCAGACAATATTCGCGTGAATACCGTATGCATTGGTTTGATTCGAAGTGAACAGATTGAAAAACGATGGAAAAATCAGAACCCAGAACTGTCATGGGAGGAGTTTTCACATAAAGAACGGCAAATTCCACTAGGACGGATTGGAAACACAGATGAAGCAGCGAAAGTGATTACCTTCCTTGTTTCAGATGCTGCTTCTTATGTTTCGGGTACATCCGTTAATATTGACGGCGGTATGTTGGGAACTTTATAACCATGGGGACGGTTCAGCCGGGATTTTTTCGACAAGGACATGCGGTTGAAAAGGCCATGAAAGAACCGTCTTACCATTTAGATTTTTGGATGATCTCCATATCTCCAGCGGAATATATTTAGTATTGAGAACCTGTATTTTGGAAAAAATCAACCGTTTTATTAAACGCTTCTTTTGCTGAAGTCGCATTGTATCTTTGGGAGTATGGGTCACTAAATCCATGTTGCCCCTTACATTTATGTATTTCGATATTCTTTTCTTCCAAATACGTAATTAACTCATCCACATTAAATGAGGGCTCTTTTTCTGGAAAGAATAGCATTACAGGACATAAAGGACATATCTCTACGTAATTTCTAATTCGTGAACCATAATATCCAACCATTCCATCAAGCCCTTTTTCCTCACTGCATAACCAGGCAATCGTTGCCCCAACACTAAATCCAACTATATATATTTTTTTATAGTTGTCCCTAATTTCTCCTACTATCCTTTTAATTTTATCTGAGGCATTCAAAAAACCTACGTTCTCTATAAAGTTTTGATAAGCAACTTCTTCTTGAACATACTCAAATGGTTCTTCTTGATTTAATAAGTTAGGACATATGACATCCACATTCTTTTCTGATAATAACTTGCAAATATGCTTCATATGGTGGTTAATTCCATAGATTTCATGAACTACAATAACTGCAGTGTCTGAATGATTATGTATATTTATCATTTTACAGCTCCAAAAGTCCTTTTGATTTATATCTAAATCCATTCTTTTATTGAAAAAAGGAACATATATTCCTATCTTATACTGGGTTCTTAAAAAAGGAAAGTTTCGTTCATGTTCATTATAGCAATTTTCATTTGGAATTAGATCAAGGAGAGGCAATGGGGAAGGTTCTAGATAGTAGATAAAGGCAACAATACAAGGTACAATATAAAAGTAAAACGGTTATATAGTTAAAAAAGGGGAGTATGTATGGTTACAAGAAAAGATGTGGCTCTAAAGGCAGGAGTCTCACCATCAACAGTATCGCGCGTCATCAATAATAACGGGTATGTTGC
This sequence comes from Neobacillus sp. 19, assembly GCF_049463095.1. Lineage (NCBI taxonomy): Bacteria > Bacillati > Bacillota > Bacilli > Caryophanales > Bacillaceae > Neobacillus > Neobacillus sp. 19. Next base: position 53,686 of record NZ_JBMPZU010000062.1, read on the forward strand.
CCTGGAGGCAAGAAAACGAATAGAAGCTGCTATTGCCGAACTGAACTACATACCGAATCGGGCCGCACAAAATTTACGGACGAAGTCCTATAAACAAATTGCTTGTATCTCACCTTCTATTAGCAACTCCTTCTTTTCAGAAATGTTTATGGGGATTGAGGATATGGCAATCGAATGCGGCTATTCATTATCTTTATATAATATTACGAAGAAAAAACATCATTATTTAAAGCAGGTTTTAGAAGGCCCTTATGATGGTTTGATTCTGCTGGCATCACAGGAATTAATCATGATTAAAGATTTTCTCGAAAATATCAAAAAAATGCCACTGTCCATCTATTGGGATCGAATTGATAAAATAAACATTCCTCGTAAAGCAGAAATACCCCATGTATATGTGGATTTAAAGAAAGTCATGAGGCAATCTGTAGACTATTTGATCGCAAATGGACATAAGGAAATTCTCTTTTTAGGCCATTATTATAATAAAGAGAAAAACAGTAATCCAAGATTCATGGGCTATGAAATGGCAATGAAGGAACATCACTTACCCATTAAGGATTATTATCGAATCTTCATTGAAATGTATGAAGATAAATTGACGACGGGGTATGAAGCAATCAAGATGTTATTGGATAAAGGGCAATCTTTTACTGCTGTCGCTGCGTCTAATGATTTGTTAGCAGCCGGGGCCATAAGGGCAATTATTGAAAGCGGGAAAAAGGTTCCTGACGATATTTCCGTCATTGGCGTGGATAATATTGAGTTAGCGAAAATCGTGACACCCACGTTAACTACGATGAATATTCCCAAAAGGGAAATTGGCAGAATGCTCGTTCAGCAGCTGATGGATCAAATTCAGAACGAACATACGATTGAAGAAAGTATTGAAGTTGAGGTGTTGTTGAAGGAAAGAGAATCAGTAAAAAATTTAATCCATTAATTTTTTGTTGACAACGGTTACAAATTATTTTATTTTTAAAACATAGCAGAAAGAAATATCTAATTGAATAAATCAATGAAAGATGCGTTCAAAGGGTATTTTATTAAATAATGTGGTTACGTGGCCATATTATTTTTCTGCAATGTGGTTACGTGGCCATATTTTTTTCTGCAGAGTGGTCACGTGACCATAAATTTGATATAAGGGAGCGAAAAAAATGAAAAGGTTCTCCGTATTATTGTCATTATTATTGGTTCTATCTGTTTTCTTGACAGCCTGTGGCAGTGGAAAAGATGAAAAGGCTAGTTCTACTGAAGGAAAAGCTACCATTACGGTGGCATCTTGGAATGCCGCTGCGGATGCTTTAACAGAACAAATTGAGGGATTTAACAAAAAGTATCCAGATATAAAAGTGGAAGTCCTGCATACGGATACTGGATATTCCAAAGTTACCCCGGCTTTAGCTGCAGGAACAGGCGCTCCGGATATTATTCAAACACAAGCAAGGGATTTTCCGGCATTTCTTCAGAAGTTTCCGGATCAATTTGTGGATATAACAGACAAAACGAAAAAATATAAGGATGCGTTTTTAGAGTCTTCTTGGAAAAGCGTAACACAAGATAATAAAGTTTACGCTATGCCATGGGATGTTGGTCCAACGGCTTTATATTATCGAATCGATTTATTTGAAAAAGCAGGCATTGATGTTGAATCGATCAAAACATGGGACGATTATATTGAAGCGGGTAAGAAATTAAAAGAAACCTTTCCTGAAACAGCGATGACTCTCTATACCGATGATTTTAATCTTTATGAAATCTTCTTAAATCAATTGGGCGGTTCTTATGTAAAAGATGGAAAAATTAATGTGATTTCACCGGAATCAGAAAAAGCACTTTTACTACAAAAGAAAATGAAGGATGAGGGTATTGCCATTAATGTTCACGATGGCAATGGACGAATTCCAGCATTAACAAACGATAAGGCTGCCAGTGTTATTTTACCTGTATGGTATGCAGGTACGTTAAGCCATTCTGTTGAACAACAAGCTGGTAAATGGGGCATCGTTCCGATTCCGGCTTTTGAAGAGGGTGGAAATACGCAAGCCAATTTAGGCGGCTCCATCTTAGCCGTGTCAAAGCAGTCTAAAAATGCGGATGCAGCATTTAAGTTTATTGAATATGTGTTAACGACAGATGAAGGTCAAAAGATCATGCTGAAATACGGACTTTTCCCTTCCTATACTCCTTTCTATGAAAGTGAAGCATTTAATACAACAGATGAGTATTTTGGAATGGAATTATATCCTTTCTTTGCGAAACAAACGACAACCATTAAAGATATGGAATATGGTCCAATTATGTTAGACGCAACGAAACCGCTTAAAGATATGATTGATGGTGTGCTAGCAGGAAATGATGTCAAGAAAATGATGGGAACAGCTGCAGAATCTATTTCGAAATCTACGAAGCTTAAAGTAAATCATTAGAATAACTAATAAGGTAGGTGTTTGATTGTTGAACACCTACTCTTATTTATAGGAGGTGCCAAAATGAGAGAAACAGCTGTAGAACAAATGACAAAGCCTTCTGTTGCCAGAAAGAAAAAATGGAATCACAAAAAATTAACTCCCTACCTATTTCTATCGCCGTTTTTCATCGTGTTTGCCATATTCATGGTCTATCCCATTTTTGAGTCATTGTATTTATCCTTCACTTCTGCTCAAGGAAACCGTGCAGAATGGGTTGGGTTTGAAAACTTTAAAAACATCTTGACGGACGGATTATTTTGGAAATCCTTATCCAATGTCTTTATCATTTTAATTGTTCAAGTACCGATCATGCTCATTATAGGGACATTATTAGCTGTCCTATTAAACTCAAAATTTATTAAGGGAAAGGCCATCTTTCGATTATGTATCTTTTTGCCGGTATTAATTGATTTAGTCACCTATTCCATTGTCTTTACCCTTATTTTTAATGAGCAATACGGAATGATGAATTACGTTTTAAGTCTCATTCATATTGATCCCATCCATTGGTTTAGTGACCCGTTCTGGTCGAAAGTGTTAATTATACTAGCGGTGACATGGAGATGGACCGGTTATAATACGATTATTTTGCTGGCAGGAATCACGACAATTGATGACTCGTTGTACGAATCTGCAGAAGTGGATGGAGCCAACAAATTCACCCAATTCTTTAAGATTACCATTCCTATGTTAAAACCAATCCTGCTGTTTTGTGGAATTCTTTCTACCATTGGAACGATTCAATTATTTACAGAGCCTTCCCTTTTAACAGCGGGCGGACCAAACAATGCAACCAATACACCTATTATGTATCTTTATCAATTTGGATTTCAAAGCTTCCAATTTGGGTATGCATCAGCCGCAGCGTATATCATTACCATTATCGTTGGGATCATTAGTTTCTTCCAAATCAAGCTTTCAAAAGGAGGAGAGATGTAATGAAAGGATCATCCTTCTTAACTAAATCAGCAGGATATCTATTTTTAATTCTGGTCAGTGTCGCCTCTGTGTATCCGTTTTATTGGATGTTTGTAGGTTCAACTCTATCAGATAGCGACATTTTTCAAAGTCCTCCCAAGCTAGTACCGAGCGGGGAGTTTATGAATAACTTAACAGGACTGGCAGCTTCTGCACCTATTTGGCAGGCATTGGGGAATAGTTTACTTATCTCCGTCATTTTTACGATTGCGACTCTTTATTTGTGTGCGATTGCAGGATATGCCTTTGCGAAGTATGAGTTTAAAGGGAAAAATATCCTGTTCGTTATCGTATTAATTACGATGATGCTGCCACACCAGGTGACATTAATTCCTTTGTTCAAAATGATCATCGGGTTTGGCTGGCAAGATCAGCCGCAGGCGGTCATTTTACCAGCGCTCGCGAATGCCTTTGGGGTCTTCTTTATGAGGCAAAATATGATGAGTATTCCGACTGAAATGATAGAAGCAGCGAGAATTGATGGGGCTGGTGAAATGTCCATTTTTCATAAAATTATTTTGCCTACATCCTTACCGCCATTGGCTGCTTTAGGTATTCTGAGCTTCATCCAACAATGGGGCAATTATTTGTGGCCGCTTATTATTTTACAGGATCGTGAAAGTACTACGTTACCTGTCCTATTATCCCAATTAGTTGCTCCAGGCCAGGTCGTTTATTATGGCCAAGTATTAGCGGGAACGGTTGTCAGCATTGTGCCGGTATTAATCTTATTCCTGTTACTGCAAAAGTATTTTATCAGCGGCATATATGGCGGATCTGTTAAAGGGTAATATCGAAAGGGGAATGAAAATGAGTGTACAACAAGATTGGGATAACTTGAATGTGTTACATAAGAATCGACTGCAAGCCAGGTCATCCTTTTTTAGCTATAAAAGCAAACAAGAAGCACTTACGTTTGAGCGAGGGGACTCACAGGGTTTCTTATTGCTCAATGGGAATTGGAAATTTCATTACGCGAACTCACCGATGGAATCGCCGAGTGATTTTTACCAGGAGGATTACTCCACTGATCATTGGGCAGATATTAGCGTACCGTCACATTGGCAATTAAAAGGATACGGAAAACCGCATTATACAAATGTCCAGTATCCTTTTCCAGTTGAACCTCCGTATATTCCGTCAGAGAATCCAACGGGATCATACAGCCGAACCTTTACTATCACAAAGGAAGCCTTACAAGGGAAGGTACATCTGATGTTTGAGGGTGTTGATAGCTCTTTCCATGTTTGGGTGAACGGATATTTCACAGGGTATAGTCAAGGCAGCCGACTGCAATCAGAGTTTGATATTACTCATTTTGTAAGAGAAGGCGAGAATCGGATCTCGGTACGTGTCTATCAATGGGCCGAATCTTCTTATATTGAAGATCAAGATATGTGGTGGTTAAGCGGAATATTTAGGGATGTCTATATTCTCTCAAAACCGGATACTTATGTCCGTGATCTGTTTTTGAATGGTACTTTGGAACATGATTATCAAGATGGCCGACTTGATTTCGAGATTGCTTTGTCAGGAGTATATCAAGATCATGCAGTCGAAGTGGAAATCCAACAGGAGGGCACTGTTGTTGCATTACACAAACAAGGTGCAGCGGCCGAAATGGTGACAGGTTCAATCCATTTGGATCAAGTGAAATCATGGAATGCTGAAACTCCTTTCTTATATGATGTGGTGGTTACTCTGCTAAATCCTGCGGGGGAAGTGGTAGAAGTTATTCCACAAAAATGCGGATTTAGGACGGTTGAGATTAAAGGCGGTCAATTACTCGTAAATGGTGTAGCTATTATGTTTAAAGGTGTAAATCGACATGATGCCCATCCAGATTACGGAAGGGCTGTCCCATTACGTTCTATGATTGAGGATTTAGTGTTAATGAAACAGCATAATATTAATGCCGTCCGAACCGCGCATTATCCAAACGACCCAAGATTCTATGATCTTTGTGATCAATTTGGCTTTTATGTGATTGATGAAGCTGATCTTGAGTGTCATGGGTTGACCAAGATTGGGCAGCCACATGTATTAAGTAATGATCCAGCATGGAAACATGCCTATTTAGATCGAATGGAAAGATTGGTAGAACGAGATAAAAACCATCCTTCCGTCATTATGTGGTCACTAGGGAATGAGTCCGGTTTTGGACAAAATCATGTTGCGATGTATGAATGGGCAAAAAGAAGAGACCCTTCACGACTGGTCCACTATGAAGGAGAGACGAGGGAAATGTTGTTGGAGGATAACTTTGTCCCAAAGAAGGATCCTGTAGCAACGGATGTTCATACGTCCATGTACACGCCAATTGAAAAATTAAAGGTAATTGGGGGATTAACCTACTTAAACAAGCCTCATATTTTATGCGAATATGCCCACGCAATGGGCAATGGCCCAGGTGGTTTTAAAGAATATTGGGAGACCTTTTATGCCTACGATCGATTACAGGGCGGTTTTGTTTGGGAATGGGTTGACCACGGTTTACGCCAATATACAGAAGAGGGTAAGGAATATTTTGCATACGGCGGGGATTTTGGAGAGACACCACATGATGGAAACTTTGTGATCGATGGATTGATTCGGCCGGATCGTGAGCCATCCCCGGCCTTAGCTGAATTTAAAAAGGTGATTGAACCCGTTGTCACATCCCAATTTAATGATAAAGAAAACACCATCCTGATCCAAAATCGATTCGATTTTTCCGATTTATCAACGTTACAGTGTGAGTGGTTTATTGAAGCTGACGGGCAAATCCTTGAATGCGGAATAGTCGATGTTCCAGACATTCCTGCAAACACGGCCAAAGTGGTTGACTTACCGATTCATTTACCGACAGTGGTGAAGGAAAATACAGATTATTGGTTAAATCTCGTTTGGAAGACGAAAGAAAAGACACGATGGGCTGATTCAGGTCATACGGTTGCATGGTCACAATATGAACTCCCAATCTCTCGTTTTGTTCAGACTGAACCGCAATATTCAGGCCAATTAACAGTTCAGGATAAAACGTCTACAACGAAAATAGCTGGACCTGCCTTTGAATTGACCTTTAATAAACAAAATGGACGAATAGAAGAAGTTTGTTTAGATGGACAGCTAGTGATGTCGAAGGGACCAAGGTTACATTTCTGGAGAGCACCAATCGATAATGATTTATTGGGATCGGAAGAGTTTAACGCAAGCTCCGTTACAAAACAATGGAAGGAATTTGGCGTCCATGCCATTCAACATCGAATAATCGGAACGGACGCACGCCTAAGTGAAGACCTCCAATCTGTTGTCATTCAGTGTGAAGCTAAACTGGCACCACCGGTTCTTGCGTGGGGATTCCATGTGACCTATCTCTACACCATTTATGCGGATGGAAGAATTGCAGTCGAGATCAAGGGCATGAAATCTGGGGAGGGACCACAATACCTGCCGCGAATTGGTGTGGAGATGGTGGTAGAAGATAGCTATGATTACGTGCAGTGGTATGGATTAGGACCAAATGAAGCCTATAGTGATAGCAGGCAGGCGGCAAGGATGAGTGTTTGGTCATCAACGGTTGATGGCTTACATACACCGTACGTGTTCCCGCAAGAAAACGGAAACCGCCATCAAACAAAATGGGCAAGTTTTACACAAGAGAGTGGAAAAGGATTGTTCATCAGTGGATCCTCATTTGATTTCACTGCAAGCTATTATACGGTTGAACAGTTGGAGGCCGCCACACATACATGTGATCTATATAAACAGCCATATATCACCTTACATGTTGATAAACAGCAATATGGGCTGGGCTCAGCCAGCTGTGGTCAAGAAGTGCAGGAACAGTATCGCTTGGAAAATGAAAACTTTGAATTTGCATTCTCGATGCTGCCATATGATGAAAATGCCCATTCTCCTATTGCTTTAAGTAAAAAGTTTACTCGTGCAGCGCATCAAAAGAAAGAAGAATTGCAGAAACAGTAATGGTTCATTCGTTTCTACTCTTTGACAAGGACATGTGGTTGAAAAATAATGAGAACCATTCATATGGCGACCTAACGGAACTCAATCCCCATTAATAAAAACCAGCTTGACTTCAAGCTGGTTTCTTCTTGTTCTTTAAAGTAATTCATGCTTATTCCGCTGCTGGCATTTTGTTGAAGAACGTTACATCCTCAATTGGAAGACGGGTAGTTGGATGTCCTGGCTTGGTTGCTTTTCCAATCGCAATGAGCATCACTGGCACATAGTTTTCGGCAATTCCGAAAGCTTCCACAAACTTTGCTTTATCGTACCCGCCCATTGGAACCGTGTCGTACCCTTTGGCACGGGCAACAAGCATAAGCTGCATGGAGACCAGTCCACCATCCGTATAGACAATTTGGCGAGCTGTTTCAGGCGGCAAGTTTGAGTACATACCGACCGTACGCTCGATGAATGATGCAGCCGTATCTACTGGCATAAAGCCTGCTTCCACTGCATGTCCGTAAATTTTTTCTGCTTTCTTATAGCTCTCCACATCGCCAAGAACAGCAATCACGGCAGAAGCGTCGATTACCTGTTGCTGGTTAAAAGCGATTGGCAAAAGCTTTTCCTGCAACTCCTGCTTATCGATGACTAAAAAACGCCAAGGCTGAAGGTTTGAAGACGAAGGAGCCAATGTTGCAAGCTCTAGTATTTCGGTCATTTCCTCGCGTGAAATCACTGCTGTCGGATCATAGGCACGAACCGAACGACGTTCCCGAATCACATCGATGAACGCTTGCTGTTCGAGCTTTTCAATAGTTTGTAAGTTTGACATCATGATGCCCTCCTAGTAATGATAGTTTCCTATATGGCAAGGGTAATGTCACCCTCTCTTGAGAAATACAATAAGCTGTCATTTTACCACTAAACGAGGTGACTGTCATGCTTCAGCATTACGAGGAAACCAAGGGGACGGTTCGAGACCAGTGGAACCTTGCCCCATCGTACTTGGACTTTCCCACAAAGTTTCTACAAGATATCAGCCAGTATTTGGTCGCAGAGTGCCATTGTCTTTACATTATCCCGTGCATTTGACGTTGGGATTTCGCCAGCTTTACAACAATCTATAAAATGAGTCAATTCTCCAACGAACCCTCGTAAATAAAGATCTTTAAGGGTTCCAGACATCGGCGTGGCGGAAGGTGTATATACAGTGTCTGACTCAGTAAGAGATTTCCATGGCAAATCAGCGGAAGTTTGTGATTCATGGACGGTAAGCGAAGTTACTTCATCGGCAATAACAAATCCGTGATCAAACGTGACAAGCATTGTTTCACTTTCACGTGACCAGGCAGTCATCCCAGCCAAATATAGGCTGCCAACAACACCATTTTCAAACTTTAACGAAATACTATAGGAAATAGACTCATTGTCACTATTTTTAAAGCCTGTTACTTGGACCACTTCGCCAAATAAGTAGCGTACAAGATCAATAAAATGGATGGCGACTAACTTCATGAATTGTTCTTCATTTTTGCAAAACGGCGTACTGTCCACTGCAAATTTCCCTTGAAACGATCTTACATGTCCTAGTTTACCGTCTGAAATGAACTCTTTTAATTTGGTATAACAAGGAGCATAACGTTTCATAAAGCCAACCATTACGATGACACCGGCTGCTTCTGCTGCATGAGCGATTTCAGCCGCTCCCGCCGCACTCATGCCAAGGGGCTTGTCCACAAAAACATTTTTTCCGGCTTTGATACAATCAAGGACAAGTGAAGGATGATCTTCGGGTTGAGCAACGACAACAATGCCACCACATTCTTCATTTTCTAGCATCTTTTTATAATCATCGTAAGGTGTGCCAGTGCTCCCAAACCGCTGAAGGGCGGCCTTGGAACGATCGATATTTCGTGTTGAAATCGCTTGTATAGCTGCTCCCGCTTCAATCGCAGAAGGGTAAATGTTTGTTGATGCATGAACTCCCGCACCGATAAAACAGTGGTTTGCTTTTTTCACTGCTATCACTCCTATGAGTTTATTCTTATATGGTTTATTGCCCCAGAAAAAGTAGAACTCTCCATTCTGAAATGAAACTCTATTGAATACTTCAAAGGTATTCCGCTCATTGTTGCCAATCTAATTTTATCATAAGGTTCCTTTCTAAAGGATTGTTGCTTTCTTGGATTCGCTTATTGAAGGGCAAAATTCGCTCATTGTACACCATACTTCGCAATTTAAGCAGCTTTTGCTATAAAAAATGTTAGTTGGATTTTTTACGGTGATCTTGAACTATTTTCCAATTATATACAGTGAATGTCGTAAGTTTCGAAAAATACGTCATAAGTATCGGGAGGTGGAAATGATTGAAGGCAGATGCTGTTTTTGAAGGTGGCGGGGTCAGGGGAATTGCTTTTATTGGTGCGGTTCAAGCGATGGAAGAGGAAAATGTTCAATGGCAAAGACTGGCTGGAACATCAGCTGGCGCTGTCATCGCAGCACTTCTGGCCAGTGGCTATAAAAGCAATGAAATTAGAGACCGGATGAGCGAGATCAATTTCTTGAAGCTTCGAGGTAAGACAAACCTGAATCGAATCCCCCTTGTAGGCATCCTTTTAGAACTGATGATTCATCTTGGAATGTATAAGAATGATTATTTAGAGACATGGGTGGATTCACTTCTTGCAAAAAAGGGCATTAAGACGTTTGCTGATCTTCCCGATGGAAAGTTGAAGATCATTGCTTCGGATGTGTCGAATGGGCAAATGCTTATTTTTCCAGATGATTTGGAAATCTACGGAATGACTCCTGCCGATGTAAAAGTTTCGACTGCTGTTAAGATGAGTGCCTCACTGCCATTTTTCTTCCGTCCAGTAATCTGGAAATCCAAGGACCAAAAAAAATCCTATATTTTAGATGACGGTTTGCTTAGTAACTACCCCATCTGGATCTTTGATACAGACAATCCCCGTTTTCCAACCTTTGGCTTCCATATTGTGAAAGAGGAAGTGAACATTGGTGCGGTGATTTCCACTCCGCTCCACCTTTTCAAAAATATTTTTAAAACGATGCTTCAAGCCCATGATTTACGGCATATGAACAAAGAAACGTTTGACCGCACGATTCAAATTCCGACTGGCAACATCAATGCCACTGACTTTGTACTAAACAAGGAAGAAACTGATTTTCTCTACCAGTCAGGCTATACTTCAGCAAAAGAATTCCTGTCAACCTGGGATTTTGAACTATATAAAGAAAAACGCAGGCAAAGAGCAAAGAATAAGAGGCATAAGAATGAAGTAAGATGAGCCGTGACTACGGCTCATCTAGTTCTGCTTGCGGCTCTTATCTCTCACACTCACAATGCTGATAGCCTGTATGGGTAGCAAACACTTCAAACCATTGATATTCCGGTGCTTTGAACCACTCGTATTTCGGTAAATATACTAGATAGTGTAAATTACCTTCACTATCAAGGACTGTTTTGTAGAGTTTAACCTTGCCGAAACCGAACGTTTTGTCCAAGTAGCCGTCTAATCCATCTCTACTCATATGATTTTTCTCTTCTTTTTCCACCTTATATAACTCTATTACCCCATCGACAAACATACTTAACAAGACCAACGTAACAGCAATTAAAACAAAAACGAAAATTTGCACCAAATCAAATCCCTCCTAAAATTTTTGAAAAAAGTATGTAACCTGCTAAATCCTGATAATAGCCTCGGCCCCTCCTATTTTGTTAGAATCATTATGATTGTACGTTGGAAAATTAGTCATAGGTGTGATTCAAATAACAGTGTGAGATGCTAAATAAGAACATTTTTTGAAAAGTATGAAAGGAGCAAGTGTATGTCGGATAATAAAATTTTACATATTCAAAAGTTGGGATTTCAGTGGCAAACCGAAGATCCCTTCCTGATGACCGTGCATCATAAAGACGCTTATCCGCAGGGGAATGGCGAGCAGGGCCCCAACGCTTCATTGGAAGGCAGGAATTTGGGAGAGGATTTTACTACAAAAGATGGTTTTCGGATGTATCATGGAAAAACTGTACCAGGATTTCCAGCCCATCCACATAAAGGGTTTGAAACCGTAACGATCGTTCTTGAAGGGTTTGTGGATCATTTTGATTCAACGGGGGCTAATGGGCGATATGGGAATGGAGATGTGCAATGGCTGACAACTGGAAAGGGCTGCCTCCATTCCGAAATGTTCCCGCTGGTCCATATGGATCAAGACAACCCACTCGAACTTTTTCAAATATGGCTGAATCTTGCGGCTAAGGATAAAACAGCCAATCCGGATTACAAGATGCTGTGGGCGGAGGATATTCCTGTCATTGAATTAACAGATGCAGCCGGAAAGAAAACGACCGTAAGGCTGATTACCGGAAACCTTGAAGGAAAAACAAGTTTAGAACCGGCAGCAGCGTCGTGGGCTCATGACCAACACCATCATGTTGGCATCTATCTTATTCATCTTGAGCCTGAGGCAAAGTTTACCCTGCCATCTGTGTCTAAAACATTGAACAGAAACGTGTATTTTTATCAAGGGGAAACCATCCATGTTGAGGGGACAGCGGTACAAGCTTCCCACAGTGTCAAGCTTGCCGGGGATCAGGAAATTGAAATCTCTAACGGCAACATGAATGCTTATATTCTCGTTCTTGAAGGTGAGCCGATTGGGGAACCTGTTGCGCAATACGGTCCGTTTGTGATGAACACGGAACAGGAAATCCGCTATGCCTTTAATGACTATCGCCGAACGCAATTTGGCGGCTGGCCATGGGGGCCGTACGACCGTGTCAATGAACGTGAAGCGGGTAGATTTGCCCGCCACGGAGACGGCAGGGTTGAAGAAAGATAAATAATTGGTGGTTTCATAACCAGATATCAAGTTCAGTCGGGGGTAAAACCCCGGCTAATTTCCTATTTCCGAACTTACAACAACAGAAATAATACTTCATTGGAGGAATTAGATTGGTGGAATGCGGAACCGGGGGAACACAGGTGTGAAAATTCATGAGTGCCAAAAATTGTTTTGTTCATGTTTCCTTGCAAATACTTTCAAAAGATGTTAAGCTTAGGAAGAATTATTTTTGTTCGGTGTAAAGGATAGTATAAGATTAACTTTTCGTCTTGATGATCACTGAGTGCAAGGATAGTAACACATGTGTGCAAAGCACACAGCAGGAGGAAACAAAATGGAACAAGGTAAAGTAAAATGGTTTAACGCAGAAAAAGGTTTCGGATTCATCGAGCGTGAAGGCGGAGAAGATGTATTCGTTCATTTCTCAGCAATCCAAGGCGAAGGTTTCAAATCTTTAGATGAAGGCCAAGCAGTTACTTTTGACGTTGAGCAAGGCCAACGTGGAGCTCAAGCAGCTAACGTTCGTAAAGCTTAATAAGTAGAACAAACGAAAACAGGCTCTTTATAGGGTCTGTTTTTTTGTTTTTTCTTTTGGCTCTGTTAAACGTGGCTGTTGATTTTCGCTACATCCGCGAGCGGTTCGCGGGGCGGGCGGTGAGCCTCCTCGGCGCTAAAGCGCCTGTGGGATATCACCTGTCCCGCTGCTCCCGCAGGAGTCTCGCGGCTTCCGCTCCAATCAACAGTGGTAAAAAATCAACAATAAATCTTAACAGAGCCTTCTTTTAAAAAACAAGGAGCCCCACTCACTAATGAGCGGGGCACATGTAAACAAGTAAATCAAATGGTACTCAAAGTGTAACACATAATCCCGAATTCTCCTAATTCGACCATGAGGCACTTTTTTTAATATATTTCCAATCGTTGGGCATACTTTTTTTGACAAGTTAATGATGTCATCCAAGTGGGGGGAAGTTTGTTGAAATGCCCGCAATGTGTTTATTCAAATCCAGATGGGGTAAAGTTCTGCATCAGCTGCGGCGAAACGTTTGTGAAGAATCACTCGCAAGTGGATGAAAACAGCTTTTTTTATGAGTTTGCCCATTACGTTGATATGGTTCCCCGATTTGAACGATCGATTGAACCAAAGTTTCAAAACGTATTTTCCCGTGTTTTTCGGAATCATAGTGAATTGGAAGCGGAGCGGTTATTTATCGTAGGAACAGCTCTTACGACGCCTAAAATTTCAGAAGTGAAGGATACATGGCCCAAGCCTTGGCTTTTTGCGAGGGTGTTCATCATTGCGCTTCTAGCCTTTGCTGGATTTTACATAGGTGTCGACTATTTTAAGAATGTGAACTTTATCCCGGGACTGATCATGGTGGGGGCATCTGCGGTTCCGTTGACAACGTTAATCTTCTTCTGGGAGATGAACGCGCCGCAAAATATCGCCTTTTATCGCGTTATTTTTGTCGGGTTCATCGGAGGTATTCTTTCGATGCTGGTCGCACTCGTGTTTTTCGATATTTTGAAAAATAATATCAATCCGATTACGATTGGAATCGCCGAGGAGCTGGCTAAAGCAATAACGGTGATAAGTTTTGTCCGCTACCGAAAATACAGGTTTATTCTTAATGGACTGCTAATAGGCGCGGCTGTTGGCGCAGGTTTTGCCGCATTTGAAACCGCCGGATATGCCCTGAGGTCGCTCATGTCCGGGGATGCCCAAAATCTATATAACACAATTCTTTGGCGCGGTCTTTTAGCTCCCGGCGGGCATGTCGCATGGGCCGCTCTGACAGGTGCAGCCTTTTGCAGGGTACAAGGCACCCATCCATTTCAGTTGAATATGTTGGTTAAAATTAAGTTTTTACGGGTCTTTCTCTTAGTCGTGCTGATGCATGCTCTATGGGATACGCCAATAACCGGTATGTTTCCCTTTGGACAAATCTTCTTGACGGCCGCTTCATGGATCGTTGTCTTCCTGCTGATTCGTGCCGGTCTTAAAGAAATTGGTCAAAAAAAGTTGAGTCATGTGGATGGTACCGATGGCTTTTCGTAGAAGGAAGCGTCGGGTGTTTACATAGGGTTCAGTTCTGTTGTTTATGCTACGGGACTGAACCCTATTTATGTGGATTAAACCACGGGGAGCGGCTCTACTATTTTTTGGACCGCGAAAAGTGAGGAAAAAAGCCATGAGAATACTTTTAAAAACCTTGACATAAATCAAGGAAAGGAATGGCTGGACGCCATATGATGAAGATAGCTAAACAGAGAGGGGCTTGGGATTAAAAATCTGTTTGACTAGATTTAGAATAAAGGAGATTACATACCATGAGGATCGTTGGATTATTTTTATTAACAGGTGCATTAACATTAGGTCTGGCAGCCTGCGGAGGAACAGATGAGGCAACGACCGCTCCAAAGGACAAGACTGTTGAAACATCCACTAAGGCAGATGGAAATGAGTTCACCATCACTGCGAATAATTGGGAGTTTTCCTCAGATAAAGAGTTGGTTGTAAAAAAGGGAACGAAAGTCAAAATAAATTTGGTCAACAAGGAAGGCATGCATACCATTAATAATAAAGAATTAGGTATTGACCTGACCGCAAATGCCCCTTCTGAATTTACAGCTGAAAAGACGGGGGAATACGAATTAAAATGTTCTACTGTATGTGGTGCTGCGGAAGACCACGAAGCAATGAAAATAACATTAAAAGTAATCGACTAAGTTAGTTGAGCTATAAATTAGAGAAGCATTGGAGCAAAATTCCAATGCTTTTTTTATTCACATATTGGAATAATCAAGTGAAATCAATTTGCCCCTTCACAAGGTGGAGGGGCTTATAGATGGGCAGAATGGAAAATGGTGAGAATTGGCTCGTTCTTATTTTGCTAGGAATCTTCTTTTGTCTTTTCAGCGTTGCCGAAGTTGATACTTTTGCTTGACATCAAGCATCCGTCACCATTGTTGAAATTGCCGCCGGTTATGGAACTATTGGCGGTATGGCTGTTTTGAAGCGTACCACCAAAATTTATGTTTGAATTATTTGTAAGGGAATTGACTACAAAGTTATTGATATTGATCGAGCATGCCATTTCAATCACCGTCCTTACTCCATTCTATAATGAAGAAAGGCTTGTGTTTGTCCAAGTGCCTAGTATTAGCGGAAATACTTGGCCATGGTCGATCATGGGTGTGAAGGTTAGGACGTTTCTTTTAATAAGGCAACGTGAATGAAAAGCCACGTGAACCGACCACGTGGCTTCCAGAAGACTACCTAGTCGGCAATTTGTTTAATTATTTTAGCTGGATTACCGCCGACTACAACGTTATCCGGTATATCTTTCGTAACTACTGAACCAGATGCAATAACAACGTTGTTCCCTACTGTTAC